>CAYWNJ010000226.1:0-4691 GCA_964459535.1 uncultured Rhodobacterales bacterium | reverse complement strand
GCTTAGCATGGCCTTACCGTTCGGCAAAGAAATCGGAGAGCCCAATGACCAAGATCGACTATTATTTTGCAACCCTGTCCCCCTATACCTACCTCGCTAGCACGCGCTTTGAGCAAGTCGCCGCGCGCCATGGTGCGCAGATCACCTATAAGCCCGTGGACATCATCGCGCTTTTTGGGCGCACAGGCGGCACACCGCCGAAGGATCGGCATATCAGCCGGATCGAATACCGCGCGCAAGAACTGGTGCGCCAGGCGAAGAAGCTTGGCATGCCCTTCAATCTAAAGCCCGCGCATTGGCCGACCAATGGCGCGCCCTCCTCTTATGCCTTTATTGCGGCGCAAAATGCGGGCGGCAGTGATCTTGGCGCGCTGGTTCATGCCATCACCCGCAGCGTTTGGGCCGATGAAAAAGACATCGCCGAAGATGCGGTGGTCAAAGACTGCCTTAAAGAGGCCGGATTTGATCCCGCGCTTAGCGAGAGCGGCCTGCTCGAAGGCGCAGAGACCTATGCCGCCAATCTCGAAGAGGCGGTCAGCGCCGGTGTCTTTGGCGCACCCTTCTATATTGTCGAGGACGGCCAACGCTTTTGGGGCCAAGACCGTATCGAAGATCTTGACCAATATCTCTCGGACACGCTTTGACGCAGTATACCTTCACGCGTGATTTCGGCGCGGGCCCTCGGATGGTCCTCGCCGTGCATTGCACCCTGGGGCACTCCGGCGCTTGGCGCGGGGTGTCCGCCGCGCTGCCCGAGGCGACGTTTCGCTGCTTTGATCTGCCAAACCATGGCAAATCTTCGGACTGGGATGGCAGCGGGGATCTGCATGATCTCGCGACCGCAGAGGCACTGAAACTTCTGGATCGACCGAAGGATATCATCGGGCATTCCTTTGGCGCAACGGTGGCGCTTAGGCTTGGGGCGACGTATCCTGAACATGTGCGCTCGATGGTTCTGATCGAGCCGGTCTATTTTGCCCCGGCGCTTCGAGATGATCCTGAGCTTGCTGCAGCCTATGCCGAAAGAAACACCGAGTTCGATGCGGCACTAGATGCGGGCGACTTTATGGAGGCTGCGCGTATTTTCAACCGCGATTGGGGGGACGGCACCCCATGGGAGATGATCCCAGAGCAAATGCGCACCTATATGGCCGAGCGTATTTTCTTTGTGCGCGCCAGCGCCCCGATGGTCGTAGAGGATCGCCCGGGTCTTATGTCACGCGGTCTGCTAAGCGCCTGCACGCTGCCGTGTTTGCTGATCAAAGGCAGTGGGACCGATCCGATGATCCATACCGCAGATGCCGCGCTTGCCAAGCGGCTACCCCATGCGCAGCGGGTGAGCTTAGACGGGTTGGGCCATATGGCGCCGATAACGGACCCACTTGCCGTGGCCGACCCGATCCAGCGCTTTTGGAGCGCACTTTGACCCCATCCTTTGACCCTAAAAACAGACGCCTAACGCGCAGAGAGAACGGACATGTCCCATACTTATGAAACCGGTCGCCTAGATTTGCCCTTTGTCGGCATTTCAACCTTTGGCAAGCGGCCCTATATCGCCGATTGGGCGCAGCTTGAGGCGGATGTCGCAATCCTCGGCGCGCCGTTTGATGCTGGCACTCAGTGGCGCAGTGGCGCGCGATTCGGACCGCGCGCGGTGCGCGAAGCCTCAACCCTTTTCAGCTTTGGCCATGCCGGGGCGTATGATCACGAGGATGAGGCCGTCTATCTGCCCGGCTCGGTGCGGATCGTGGATATGGGAGATGCGGATATTGTCCACACCAACACCGAACGCTCGCACGCCAATATCGAGGCAGGGGTTCGGGCGGCGCTGGCGGCAAAGGCCCTTCCCGTGACCATCGGCGGGGATCATTCGGTGAATATCCCCTGCATTCGGGCAATGCAGGCGCATGGCCCGTTTCATATCTTGCAGATCGACGCTCATCTGGATTTCGTGGATGAACGACACGGCGTGCGGCATGGTCACGGCAACCCGATGCGCCGCGCCCTTGAGCAGAGCTTTGTGACCGGCCTGACCCAAGTTGGCATCCGCAATGTGAGTTCAACCGCCCGCGAAGGCTATGACGACGCGCGCGCGATGGGCTCTGACATTCTCAGCGTGCGCCAAGCCCGTGCACTGGGGCCGAACAAAACGGCAGAGCGCATCCCCGAGGGTGTGCCGCTCTATATTACAATCGACATCGACGCCTTTTGCCCCTCAATCGCGCCGGGTACGGGCACGCCATCCCATGGCGGCTTTCTGTACTACGACGTGCTTGAGCTGCTGCAACAAGTCGCGCGTCGCCACGAGATTATAGGGATCGACCTGGTCGAGGTTGCACCGGATTACGACCCGACGGGGTCAACCGCGATCTTAGCCGCGCAGATCTTGTTGAACCTCTTGGGTTTTATCTTCCACGCAAAAGGCCATTAAAGCGCCCGACCTTAAACCTGAGGCACCCAGCGGTCATTCAGATAGCGCCGCCCCGTGGGGGCGGAACGGCGCGGCGCAACAGTGCCTGTTGCGCGGGAGATAAATTCGAGGCGAGATGCCTCAGGTTTAAGGTTGGGCGCTCTAATCGTTAGGGTATACCTTTATGTCCACAGCACCGGGTAGAGGGAAAGCACCAGCAACAAAGCCATCGTTCCGTTAAAAACGCGCAGATGGGTTGGCTTATGAAGCAGCCGCGCCATCTGAACGCCCAACCCGGTCCAGGTCGAGACCGCTGGCAGATTAATCGCCCCAAAGACGGCGGCTACTATTAAGGTTGAGCTGAGCGCGTTATCTGGCCGGTAGACGGTCACAGCGGTCAACGCCATGGTCCATGCCTTTGGATTAACCCATTGAAACGCAGCGGCTTGAAGAAAGCTCATCGGCCTGCCGCCCGTTTCACCCGCGCGGCTGGGTGCTGCGGTCGCGATGCGCCAGGCGAGATAGAGCAAATAGGCGACCGATCCCCATTTCAACACAACATGCAGAACGGGGAAGAGGGTAAAGACTTGCGCCAATCCGAGGCCGACCAGCACGACCATAAAGGTAAATCCAAGACCAATGCCCAGCATATGCGGGATAGATCGCACAAAACCAAAATTCGCCCCTGAGGCCATCAACATAAGATTGTTCGGCCCCGGTGTAATGGAGCTTACAAAGGCGAATACGGCGAGTGCGGAGAGTAGATCAATTGTCATACGCAATAGTTAGAGATGAACACCCCTTCAAAGGTTGTGTTATGCAGGTATTTTAGCCTATTTCTGCAACTTATGACCGGATTTGATCAAATCGACGAGAAAATATTGCACGTACTTGCGCAAGACGGTCGCATCAGTAACCTCGCCTTGGCCGAGCGCGTCGGGCTGTCTCCCTCTGCCTGTTTGCGGCGGGTGCAAGAGCTTGAACGGCGCGGCGTTATTCTAGGGTATCGCGCCATCTTCGATAGAATGGCCATGGGGCGGGGGTTTCTGGCTTATATCGGAGTGGGGCTCAACGATCACTCAAAGCAGGCGCAGCAGGGGTTCGAGCGGGCTATCGCGCGCATTCCCGAAGTGCGCGAGTGCCACAACACAACCGGCACGATTGAGTATTTGCTCCGCGTCGAATGTGCGGATCTAGCGGCCTATAAGGTTTTTCATACCGATCACCTGGGCGCGCTGCCCATGGTGAACGCGATCACGACCTATGTTGTGATTGATACCGCGAAGGACGAACGCGCCTAAGAGCTATTGCGTCGCCTCGGCGCTGATCTTTGCAAAGATCGCGTCAAGCTCTGCAGCAGCCACGGCGAGATCAGGGATATCCGCACCCATGTAAGGGGCGAATACGGTGCTTGGTAATTTATAGCTCAGCGTCGCCGTCCCGTCGTCATTTTCCGTCACATAAACACGAATAGGGGCTTCGATCATCGCAGGTGTACTCAGGGCCAGAATGCGAACCGCATAGCGGTTGTTGAAAAGGCCCATCACGCGGTTGCCTGGAATGGTGATACCCCGCCGAAGCGCGGCCTTGGTCGGCCCGGCTTGGGTCACAACGCCCATCTTATGCGCTTTGGCTGCGGCCTTAACGGCGGTGATCAAATCGTCATAGGATTTATCGGACCGCGCAACCGACCAACCGTCCCGCGGGGTCATCTCAGCAAATGCCGCGACGCTGGTCAGCAAAAGGGCTAGAGCTGTTATCAGCAAACGCATTGTGACCTCTCTCTTTCGGCGCGAGTTTAACCGTTCCGGCCCGGGATAAGGCCAGTCACAATCACGTCATCCCGTAATGAGTTCGGACTGCCGCACAATCACCTCTGCCTGTTTGATCGAGGCGATATCAACAAGGCGCCCTTTGTAGACCGTCGCGCCTTCGCCTTTCGCCTTGGCGTCGGCCATCGCCGCAAGGATCTCGCGCGCCTCAGCGACAGCCGCGTCGGAGGGTGTGAAAACGTCATTGGCCAAGGCGATTTGCTTGGGATGGATCGCCCATTTCCCGACCATCCCAAGCGTCGCGGAGCGGAGCGCCTGAGCGCGGAACCCTTCATCGTCGGAAAAGTCGCCAAACGGTCCATCGACCGGCAAGACGCCATGGGTCCGGCAAGCCGCGACAATCGCTGTTTGCGCCCAATGCCAGGGGTCAGACCAGTGTTTCTGCCCTTCATGCAGCATATAGTAATTGGCTTGCGTTCCACCGATCCCGGTTGTCTGCATACCCATTG
>CAYWNJ010000225.1:0-4704 GCA_964459535.1 uncultured Rhodobacterales bacterium | reverse complement strand
CCTATTTTCCTCTTGCAAAAAATATCCCCGCCGGAGGCATGAAATCTAATATTCTCAATACTCTAAGCCAAACAACAACTTCACCGCAAGCGCCCACATCAAAATCCCAACGCCAATATCGAGCCGAACCCAAGCGCGCGCACTTTGCATAATCGGCGCTAAAAACCGCGCCCCGTAGCCCAGCGAGAAAAAGAAAACAAAACTGGCGCACACAGCGCCGCTGCCAAACGCGATCCGCTCTGCCAGAATGCCATATTGCGTTGAAATCGCGCCCACCAAACCAAGCGTATCGAGATAAACATGCGGGTTTAACCAGGTAAAAGCCGCCGCTGTCGCCAGGCTCGTCGCCAAACTGCTGCCATGCCCCTCTAAAACGAGCGCATAGCGCCCCTGATAGGCCGCCCAAAACCGCAGCGCGCCATAGAAAATCAGAAAGATCGCCCCGCCTAGTGTCATGATCAGCGGAAAGCTTGGAAACCGCGCGATCAAAGAACCAAACCCGGCTACCCCAGCGGTGATCAAGGCCGCGTCCGAGAGCGCACAAAAAAGGCAGAGCCAAAACACATGGGTGCGCATCAATCCATTGCGCAGTACAAAGGCGTTTTGCGCCCCAATCGCCAAGATCAGAGAAAACCCAGTCAGAAATCCTGTGATTGTCGCGAGAATCATACCCCGAGCGCGGGCTTTTCGTTTGGATAAACCAGCCCGGCCGAGATCACGAGCTTGGCCGCATCTTCCACACTCATCTCAAGCTCGATCACATCTTCAGCCGGAAAGAACAGCAAAAAGCCCGAGGTCGGGTTCGGTGTTGTCGGGACAAAAACGCTATAAAGATCCCCGGTATTGCCGGCCTTGCGGCTCACCTCGCCCTTCGCGGTGGTCGAGATAAAGCCAATCGCCCAAATCCCCTTGCGCGGGTACTCAATAATGCAAGCCTTTTCAAAGGAGCGATCTGATTGGGCAAAGACCGTCTCGGCAATTTGCTTGATCCCAGAATAGATAGAGCGAACAACTGGCGTCCGCTCAACCAGGCTTTCTGCGAAACGTAAAAAGGAGCGCCCTAAAAAACCCTTGGCCATCCAGCCGATCACCACGGTGAAGACCAGCAGAAAGATAACGCCCAAGCCACGCACATTGACGTTGACCCAATCGGGGTTTGCTATTTCCTGTCCCGTGGGGCCCAAAACGCTGCGCGCATTGCCCAGCCAATAGTTCAAGATGCTATCGGGCTGCCAAGCGGATGGCACCAATGGCAGCACAAACCCATCGATCCAGCCCACCACGGTCCAAATCAACCAGATGGTCAGGCCCACCGGCGCAATCACAACGAGCCCAGTCAAAAAGGACGAACGCAAGCGCGCGAAAAGCCCAGGGCGGCGCGGTTTATCTGGATCGAAGGGTGTGTTCATGAGGTCCTGGTAAAATCACATTGCCTGCTTAGGTAGGGGCTTTGTAGCCGAACCACAATGCACTATTCGTAAAGGCGCTGCAAATCGCAGGGCCCGTGCTCATCTCTTCAGCGCAATCAGTCCCAAACGCCGGATTAGCACCCCTTCACGCGGTTACGTCGAACTCATAGAGCCACCTAAGGCGTGACATCACGAGATTTGGCGCGACCTGATTGCACAGGCGCAAACCGCTCTGCGCGATCCAGCCCGCCGCGCCGGACAAATGATAAAGCCGCGCATTGGCATTTGCGGCGGCAATGGCACGCGTCACGCGCGGGATGCGGAGGCTTTGGAAGCGGGCCAACGCCTCGGGTATCGCGGCCTCAGCGCAGCAGCGCGCCAAGCAATAGGCATCCTCCAGCGCCAAATTGGCCCCTTGGGCGAGAAAGGGCAGGGTTGGATGCGCCGCATCTCCGATAAGTACCTTATTCGCCGCATACCAGCGCGGGGCAATCGTGTGGCGAAAAAGTCCCCAAAGCGATGGCGCCTCAACCTTTGCCAGCATGTCTTGAAGCGCGGGCGCGGCGTCGGAAAAGGCAGCGCGGAGGTTCTCGGGTGCATCGGGATGATGCCACCCTTCGGCCGCCCAGGTTTGGCGCTCTTGCACCGCAACGATGTTGAGCATCCCACCTTTGAGCGGGTAGCTCACCACATGCCGCCCCGGCGCCATCCAGATGCGCGCCTCGGCGGGGCTTGGGGCGTTGATCAGCGCCCGCCAGGCGACTTGGCCTGTGAATTGCGCTGCGTCCGCGCCATTGAGCAGCGAACGCGTAACAGAGTGTATCCCATCCGCCCCAACCACCAGATCCACTTTCACCGTCTGCGGATCCTCGATGCGGGCCCCCAGCTCGAACGTCACACCCAAATCTCGGCAAGAGCCTTCAAGCATTGAGATCAGATCAGCACGGTGCAGAAAATAGTAGTGCTGGCCTTGCAGCGTGAATTGCGCCAGCCTTTTGCCACGCCGTGCGGAATAAGGCGAAACGGCGGAGGCACGCAGGCCCTTGGCCTCTAGCTGCTCCGATAGTCCAAGCGCTGCCAGGACCTTCGCGCCGTTCGGCGTGACCTGGAGCCCGGCCCCAACCGCCCCCAGCACCTCTGCGGTCTCAAAAACCGTGACCACGGCACCGCGCCGCGCAAACGCTGCGGCGGCTGCGAGGCCTGCAACGCCGCCGCCAATGATCGCAACCGTGCGCCCGTCAATCATAGGAGGCCCCTATTTGTGCAAATTTCATATCTGACAGCATGGATTTAGAGTGAAGCCTTCTGAGAAGTTTGTCCATGTATCGCAAGACGCATGCCCTTTGGATAGGCACGGCCCGCGCCGCTCGGAGCCAAAAACAAGCGGCGTTTTGCTTTTGCGTGATTTATCCATTGTGTTGGGGCAAGCTTTCCTCGTATCTAAGCGGGAGGTGGTTTTACATACCGCCTGATTTGAGTTTAACGCACCCCGCGCGCCAAAGCCGGGGGCAGAGATTGGGCCGGAAACGGTCACGAGATGCTGACGCGGGCTGAGGCTAAGCGCAGCGAATGAACGGACGTATATCGAGAAAATCATATACGTCGGAGAAGAACCGCGATGTCGCGAGTGAGGATAGGACGCGTTCTAGTTGGGGATGGCCAAGGCCATTCTCGCAGCTCCCCGCGCATTGCTATAACACAACATGGCCCGCCAACGCTTGCGCCCCCTGGGCGCTCCCATCGCGTGCCGTGGAACGGACACTTATGGCGAAAAAAATGCTTATTGACGCCACCCATGCGGAGGAGACCCGCGTCGTGGTGGTGGATGGAAACAAGGTCGAGGAGTTTGACTTTGAATCCGAAAACAAACGACAGCTTGCGGGAAATATCTATCTTGCAAAAGTAACGCGGGTAGAGCCGTCTTTGCAGGCCGCGTTTATTGACTATGGCGGCAACCGCCATGGCTTTCTGGCCTTCTCGGAAATCCACCCGGATTACTACCAGATCCCGGTGGCAGACCGCGAAGCGCTGATGGAAGAAGAGCGCGCCTATGCCGAGGCGATGCGCGCGCGCGAGGAAGAAGAGGAAGCCTCAGAAAAGCCCGCCCCGCGCCGCCGTCGCACCCGTGCCGCCCAAGCGAAGAATGAAGATGCTGTGACAAGCATTGAACCGAGCGGGATGGAGACCATTGATCTTGAAGAGGATCAGCCTGGTACTACCGAAGAGGGTGCGTCAGCTGAGGCACACGCGGCGCCTGATACTGCAGCCATGGAAGAAGGCGAGGCTGCAACGCAAGAGCCGGACGCCCCCGCAGCGGCGGCGGCGGAGGGGGCAGAAACGCCCTCAGAAGACGGAGCTACGTCTGAAGAAGCGCCCTCGGAGGAAGACCCCGAGACATCAGATGAACCAGAGACGGCGTCTGAAGATGCTGCGCCGGAAGACGGCACTGACTCCCAAGAAGAGCCTTTGGAAACCGACCCTGAAACGGAGGCGCAAACCGAGCCAGATCTTGAAGAAGATGGGATCGAGTCGGTCGCCGATGATGATGATCACGAAGATATCCGCCCGCCGCGCAAACCGCGACCCAAGCGCTATAAGATCCAAGAGGTTATTAAAGTACGTCAGATCCTTCTGGTCCAAGTGGTCAAGGAAGAGCGCGGGAATAAGGGCGCGGCCCTGACCACATATCTCTCGCTTGCCGGGCGCTATTGTGTTTTGATGCCCAACACGGCCCGCGGTGGCGGCATTAGCCGCAAGATCACAAATGCGGCGGATCGCAAAAAGCTCAAAGAAATCGCGCAAGAGATCGAAGTGCCTCAAGGTGCCGGTCTGATTGTACGCACGGCAGGGGCTCAACGCACAAAGGCGGAGATCAAGCGCGACTACGAGTACCTTCAGCGCTTATGGGAGCAGATCCGCGAGCTCACGCTTAAATCCATCGCCCCTGCGAAAATCTACGAAGAGGGCGATTTGATCAAACGCTCGATTCGCGACCTTTATACCCGCGAAATTGACGAGGTGATGGTCGAAGGCGAGCGCGGCTACCGGATTGCCAAAGACTTTATGAAGATGATCATGCCGTCTCATGCCAAAAATGTGAAACGGTACGAGCATAACCTGCCGCTCTTTGCCCGCTATCAGGTGGAAAGCTACCTTGCGGCGATGTTCAACCCGACGGTGCAGCTGAAATCCGGTGGTTATATCGTGATCGGGGTGACAGAGGCGCTGGTGGCGATTGATGTGAACTCGGGCCGGGCGACCAAGGAAGGCTCGATTGAAGAGACGGCGCTCAAGA
>CAYWNJ010000224.1:0-4713 GCA_964459535.1 uncultured Rhodobacterales bacterium | reverse complement strand
CTTCCATGATGCCGGTCACCCACATCGAGGCCGCGTAGAGCACAATACCGATCATCGCGAGCCAGAAATGCCAGTTCATAGCCGCCGTCGAATACATCGCGCCGCGGTTCCACAGGCGCGGTGTCAGGAAATAAATCATCGCAAAGATAATCATGCCGTTCCAACCCAGCGCCCCGGAATGCACATGGCCCACGGTCCAGTCGGTATAGTGGCTGAGGCTGTGGACCGCGCGGACCGACATCATCGGGCCTTCAAAGGTCGCCATTCCGTAAACCGCGAGGCTGGCAACGAGGAAACGAATGATCGGATCGGTGCGGATTTTGTCCCACGCCCCATTGAGCGTCATCAGACCGTTCATCATCCCCGCCCAAGACGGCATCCACAGGATGACCGAGAACACCATGCCCAGGGTCGAGGCCCAATCGGGCAGCGCGGTATAGTGAAGGTGGTGAGGACCGGCCCAAATATACAGAAAGATCAGCGCCCAAAAGTGCACAATCGACAGTTTATAGCTATAGACCGGGCGGTTGGCCTGTTTGGGCACATAGTAATACATCATGCCCAAGAAACCTGCGGTTAGGAAGAAACCCACGGCGTTATGCCCATACCACCACTGGGTCATCGCATCCTGAACACCGGCAAAAAGCTGAACTGATTTGCTGCCCCAGATGCTGACAGGCACGGCAAGATTGTTCACCACATGCAGCATCGCCACCGTGATGATAAAGGCCAGAAAGAACCAGTTGGCGACATAGATATGGCGCTCGCGCCGCTTAATGATCGTGCCAAGAAATACAACGAGATAGGCGACCCAGATGAGTGTAAGCGATATAGCAACATACCATTCCGGCTCGGCATATTCCTTGGATTGCGTCGCACCCAGAAGATAACCGGTTGCGGCCAACACAATGAACAACTGGTAGCCCCAAAATACGAACCAGACGAGATTGCCGCCAAAAAGCCGCGTCCGCGAGGTTCGCTGCACAATGTAGATACTCGACGCGATAAGGGCGTTGCCTCCAAATGCAAAAATGACGGCGGATGTATGTAGTGGGCGTAGCCGACCGAAATTTCCGTAGGGTTGCGCCCATTCAAAGTTGAGCACCGGAAAGGCAAGCTGGAACGCGATCAGTGTCCCAACCGCAAGTCCTGCGATCCCCCAGAATGCGGTCGCGATGACCCCAGCTCGAACCGGACCATCCATGTAGTCGCCTGTCGCAATGACTGGGCGTGGCGCATCCGTCTTGCGCAGCACCCAGACAAACAGACCTGCGGCCACAAGCATGACAATCGCACCATGCACCCGGAACGCTAGGTCAATCCCTTGATCTGCAGCGTAGGCCGCGACAAAAGCAATAAGCCCCAAGGCGCTAAGTTTCATTGCATCTGCCATCCCATACCTCTCCCAAACGCATTTGAACGGAATCGTATTCCGTCGTTGGGTTCAGGCTTAGGTCTTGGAGGTCGGGACGTTCTTTGATCTAAATCAAAAGCGGCAATTTAAACGATCATGCCTCCATCGGCATCATCACCGCTCGCTTGGTGTAACGCCACCAGATCCTTGATCACAAAATTTCGGCGGCCTGCGAATTCAACGATACCCTCTTTTTTCATGGCAGAAAGCTGTCGGCTGATTGTCTCAAGCGTCAGGCCCAAAAAGTTCGCAATTTCTTCGCGGGTAAGAGGCAGCGTGTATTGTTTAACAGAATGCGTTGGGATGGTACTGCGCCGCACGATCATCTCAAGAAATGTTGCAATCTTTTCCCGCGCTGTCTTGCGGCCCAAAAGCACCATCCATTCCCGTGCTGCGTTCAGCTCATCAAGAGCCATCTCCATCATGCGCTGTGAAATATGCGGCACCTCTTCCACAAGGACTTCGAACGGCTTGCGTTGAAACTGGCACAGCGTCACCTCGGTCACAGCGGTGACATCAAAATCGACGTGTTCGCGCCCGGGGCGGCCGATAAAATCGGACGGCAAAAGCAATCCCACGACCTGTGTGCGGCCATCCTCCATCGTGCGAGACAGGGATGCGATCCCAACAACGACCGAGGCAAAAGTGACCAATTCATCGCCACGCCAGATGATCGGCTGACCAGCCTCAAACGTTTTGTAAGACTTGATTGTTTCAAGACGCTGAAGTTCGTCGTCGTCGCACCGTGCACAAATGGCCCGGTGCCGGATCGGACAGGACCCACATTTTTCGCGTTCGTTCAAGACAATCGTCATCGTTATTGATCTGTATCAAGGAGCTTTGGCCTAGCTAATTCTACCTATCGGGCATGGAACATGTAAACATCCTCAGAGAATACGGACTCTTTGACGCAAAGGTCCCGCGCTATACAAGCTATCCACCCGCCAACAGGTTCGAGCTGAATACCGGAGTTCGGGTGCAGGCAGATTGGCTGATGCAGGTTCCATCGGATGAACCAATCTCGGTCTACCTCCATATTCCGTTTTGCCGACGTTTGTGCTGGTTCTGTGCCTGCCGCACGCAAGGGACCAAAACCATGCAGCCCGTCGATGCCTATGTCGACGAGCTCGTGGCGGAAATTCGGAACGTTGCGGGCTACCTTACGACAGGCCAGAAAATGGCCCGGCTTCATTTGGGAGGCGGGACACCCACGCTGTTGAACCCAGCGCAAATGGATAAGTTGCTGACCACGATTGATCGGTATTTTGGGCGAACAGCAGATTTTGAATTCTCTGTCGAGATTGACCCTACCGAAGCGGCTCCAGAAATTTTGCAGTGCCTTGCCGAAAGAGGCATGAACCGCGCCAGTATCGGCGTTCAGGACTTTGAACCGCAGGTCCAGGAGGCCATCGGACGTCGGCAAAGTTTCGGCGAAACAAGGGCTGCGGTCGCCATATTGCGTAACTTAGGCGTCCGCAGCCTAAATGTGGATTTGTTATATGGGCTGCCCTACCAGACACTGGATACCCTTCAAAATACGCTGATGCAGGTGCAAGCCCTGCAACCTGACCGGCTGGCACTCTATGGGTATGCCCATGTGCCCCATATGTCGAAACGGCAAGTAATGATCCCGAATGAGGCCTTGCCAAGCACCTTAGATCGGTTTCACGCATCGCACTCTGCCCGCCAGATGCTGACCGAGGCAGGTTATGAGGCGATCGGCATCGATCACTTTTCCAAAGCATCTGATGGTTTGGCTAAAGCGGCACGCGCGCATCGTCTGAAACGAAATTTTCAAGGGTATACTGATGATCCCTGTAACACGTTGATCGGTTTTGGTGCTTCTGCAATTTCGAAGTTTCCACGGGGCTACATTCAAAATGCGGTTGCCACAGCCGCATATGAAAGCCGTGTTCGCGAAGGACGATTGGCCGGGCATAAAGGTTATGAAATGCGTCAAGAGGAATTTGTGACCTCGGACATTGTTGATCAGATCATGTGCTATAGCCACATTGATACAGTCGAATTATTCGCCAATCATGCTGGTTTTGAGAAAGATATTCAGCGCGTTTTGGATGATCTTGTTCGGGTTTATCCCAAGGCGCTTGAGCACAACGGACGAACCATAAATCTCAGGCCTGGCATGGAAGCAATGGCAAGAGTGCTTGCAGCTCATGTAGATACGGCTTTGCAAACCCAGCATCTACATAGCGCAGCAATCTAATTTCGGATTAGTGTTCCTTCGAAGATCCTGGCCTGCCGATGACCACACGCGACCGCAGCGCGCGTCTTCTCTTTGACCGTGCTCTTTTCACTGCGATCGCAAAGCGTTGAAAGCAGACATAACCTTCGACTCACTAAATGGCAGCAAAGTCCGCATCTTTCGCGTTTGTGAATGACGCAGCGAAGGTCCGCACCGCGTCATGTAGAGAGATGGAGGCTGGTATCATTTCCCCTTCCTTCGAGCTGTGAGGAGCGCGGGTCCGAAGAGAGCACCCAGTTCGAAGCTTAGGGCGAGAAACAGCGGCAACAGCAGTTGGTATGGGCCGGAGAAGAGGCCAAGGCCTGCGAAGGTGGACGTCATGCGGGCCAGGAGGTCGGATGTGTCCCCGGCGGTATCCGTCATGGTGACGATGCGGCCCAGCAGAGCTTGTGCCTCGTCGCTGGCCTGTAAGAAGTCCGCTTCGATCTCTGCTGCCTTCGGGCCGCAGCCGCCCCGGTTGCATTCTGTCTCCCAGGCGCGTTGCAGGCGTTCGGCTTCGGCCAGTTTGCGGGAATAGGCCCCACGGATGCTTGAAAGCGTGTCGAGCTGGATGGCCTCGTCGGCGTTCATTTCTGCTCCAAGTTTGAAAGCCGATGACAAAGTCGCTGTGGACGACAGGATCGACACGGGCGCGAGAAAGAAGGCAACGGTGAAGCCTATGATTGCTTTTGAGGTGTTGCGTGCCGACAGAGCTTGAAAGGCCTTCAAAACGAAGAACGGACGCATCACGTCGAGCGCCGCTAGGCCCAAAACAAAGGCCAGGCGGAATTGCTCTGCCTCGCGGCCCAATTCCCAAGCGAAGCTCGCGTTGAGTACGACCAAGGCGCAGATTAAAGCCGCACAGGCGAGTTTTAGGAGGATGCTTTGTCCGATGGCCGTTAGATGATCCACAAGATCGGGGAACGGCATGCGGGGCAGCTTTGGGAATGCCCCCGGTATCGCCTGCAATGGCATTGTCCGTTGTGACACGCGCATCTGGCCGAGACGGCGGATCTTTCGACGCTGATGATTGACGCCAGCCATGTCAAAGCCCATC
>CAYWNJ010000223.1:0-4729 GCA_964459535.1 uncultured Rhodobacterales bacterium | reverse complement strand
CCGTTCCGCCCCCACGGGGCGGCGCGATTGCGCCTCCCCTCGGAACGGCGCTATCCGAACGGCTGTAAGGTACCTCAGGTTTAAGGTCAGGCGCTCCAGCTACCATGAGATCGCGGCAAGACAAAGTGTGCCTAAGTCAAGCCCGCACAAAAGCTTTGAATGCGTTGGCAAGCCTCTTTCAAAGCTTCGTCCGATGTCGCATAGCTGACGCGGAAATTGGGCGAGAGACCAAAAGCAGCGCCAAAGACAACCGCAACGCCCGTTTCTTCCAAGAGTGCGGTGGCGAATGTTTCATCGCTATCAATCTCGATGCCATTTGGCGTTCGCTTGCCAATTGTGCCAGCTATGGAGGGGTAAGCATAAAACGCCCCTTCCGGCACGGGGCAAGAGAGCCCTTCTGCAGCGTTCAGCATTTGGACAACCATATCGCGGCGGCGCACGAACAAGGCGTTGTTTTCTGCGATGAACCCCTGGGGACCATTAAGCGCCTCAACGGCTGCCCATTGGCTGATCGAGCACGGGTTGGACGTGGACTGAGATTGCACCTTGCGCATGGCGCGGATGACCTCTTCGGGCCCGCCTGCATAGCCGATCCGCCACCCGGTCATCGCATAGGCTTTAGAGACCCCATTGACCGTGAGCGTTCGCTCATAAAGCGCGGGCTCTACCTGGGCGGGCGTCGAAAATTCGAACCCATCATAGGTCAGGTGTTCATACATATCATCCGTCATCACCCAAACATGCGGGTGACGCAGCAGCACATCCGTAAGTGCTTTCAGCTCATCTTGGCTATAGCCCGCGCCCGTTGGGTTGCTGGGCGAGTTAAAGAGGAACCACTTGGTTTTCGGCGTAATCGCAGCTTCCAGAGCCTCAGGCGTGAGCTTGAAGCCTGTTTCAAGCGTCGTAGGCGCGATCACAGGCGTGCCCCCGGCGAGCAAGACCATATCAGGATAGCTGACCCAAAAAGGCGCGGGAATGATGACCTCATCCCCAGGGTTTAGCGTTGCCATTAGCGCGTTATAAAGAACCTGCTTACCACCCGTGCTCACCGAGATCTGAGCAGGCGTATAGTCAAGCGCATTGTCCCGCTTAAATTTGGCGCAGATTGCCGTCTTAAGCTCGGGGATCCCATCCACAGCTGTGTATTTTGTTTTCCCCGCAATGATGGCAGCCGCAGCGGCGTCTTTAATATTTTGCGGCGTGTCAAAATCGGGCTCTCCCGCGCCAAGCCCGATCACATCGCGCCCAGCCGCCTTAAGCTCGGCAGCTTTGGTCGTAACGGCAATCGTTGGTGACGGTTTGACGCGGCTGAGTGTCGTGCTGAGGAATGACATGCGGCCTCCCGGGCTGATAAACTTCTCAGCAAGCGGTTTAGGCGCGGACCTGATCCACATCAAGCGCAATCATAGTGGAGGCAGCGATGGACGACACAACGCGGTGGTACAGCGAAGAGGCTGCCACTTTTGGCGACCGGGTTGCGGCGGCACGACAAGCCGCAGGGATGACACAAAAGCAAATGGCCAAGCGGCTTGGTATTCGCCTCGCGACGCTGCAAAGCTGGGAGGACGATCTTAGCGAGCCGCGCGCCAACCGTTTGTCAATGATGGCAGGGCTGCTCAATGTCTCGATGATGTGGTTGATCAATGGCGAGGGTGCAGGTCTGGACGCGCCTGTCGACGCCGCACCGCTTTCCGGGGACATGTCAGAGCTTTTGGTCGAGCTGCGCGATCTGCGCGCCGATATGCTTGCGCGGGCGGAGCATCTAGGACGCATCGAAAAGCGTTTGCGCGCGCTCTCAAACACCCAAAGCGATGTCTGAACCCCTCGACATTAGGCGCAAGCGGCTGGCCATGCGGGCTATGCGCCGCGGTATAAAAGAGATGGACCTGATCTTATCCGCTTATGCGCAGGCCCATCTTGCGCAGATGGATGAGGCCCAGCTTGAGGCATTTGATCAACTTCTTTTGGAAAATGATCAAGATCTATACGGGTGGGTAACCGGACAAATACACGCCCCGCGAGAGTTCGCGGCGCTTATCGAGGAAATTGCAGCGCATTTTAAAGACTAAGCCTGCAAGCCTCTAGGATTTAACCGATTATTTTTCTTTCTCCGGCACCTTGCGATCAGAGCAGACTGAGTCGGAGAATAAAAAAAATGAGTATCCAAGACCCTGCGCTGCAGGTCACGGATAAAGGTTTCATGGTTTCTTATCTTGAATCTTTGTCCTTGGTTGAGCGGCTGCATCGCCTTCTCCTTGATGTGATCAAGGATGAATTTGAGCGTGTGAATATACTGGAAATCAACGCCGTGCAGGCGCTGTTGTTGTTCAATATCGGCGACAACGAAGTGACCGCAGGGGAACTAAAATCACGTGGATACTATCAAGGCAGCAACGTCAGCTATAATCTAAATAAGCTGGTTGAGAAGGGTTTCATGCTACGTCAGCGCTGCGAGATTGATCGCCGCGCTGTGCGTGTGCGTTTGACAGAGAAAGGGCGCGGCATCCGCCGGACGGTGAACGAGCTGTTTGAGCGTCATGCGGATGGTCTGCGCGCAAAGGGAGTGATGGGAGAAGACGGGATTGAACAAATCACCGTCGCGCTCAAACGGGTAGAGCGCTATTGGTCGGATCAGATCCGCTACATCTATTGAAGATGTAGGATAAACCCTGCATGTAGCCAGAATGGCACATGCAAGCCGACTATTCCTGTGGATATATCTTTTTAGGTGATCATATTTTTACAACTTCATTTGCGAGGTGGGGCGCATTCTATTTTGCCAAATAGGCCACCGTCTAAGTTCTGGATACTGCTTCGACCCGTGCGTTACCGAAGAGCCCTAAGATCAGACAGAACATAGAGCTGTAGCTCTCTTTCGAGTTTTCGGATCATCGCTTGCGTATAAGCTTCATACCCCAAAGCAGTTTCGACGAAGGCACCGTTCCCTGAAATAACTTGCGTTTGAAAATATGCGCTAAGCTCGGCGATACCTTCGGCGCGTGTCTCCCCTTTCGGCTGCGCATCGGTGCCAATGACCAAAGCGTTGACTGTGATGCCAGCCGACAAGAGCTGCTTGCGAAGCGGGCCCGGCCGCGGACCTAGATTGGATTTACCATCTCCTGAGATATCCAGCACATGCCCTGTGCAATCAGGCCGTTCCGAAAGAAGCCGCGCGCCATCCAATAACGCTTGCCCCAACCCTGTACCCGGTGCCGCATCCCGCCGTTCCACCCGCGAAAGCCCATTTCTTAATTCTTCAAGAGCGGACTCAGAAGCTATGTCGAGCCAGGGCAGGATAATTTCGCTATCCCCTGGCCCGCTCCATTCAAAGACCGACACCGAAACATACGAGCCTGGCACCGCGAAAAGCGCGTTGCGCACACGCGCAGAGCCAAATGCCGCGCTTAGCCCATCCAGTTGCAAGCGATATTCGCGCGCATCAACCGAACTTGAAACATCAAGCCCTAGTGCCAATGCCAGCCTGCAATCAGACCACGCGGTATTGGCGGTGCAGAGGCAGAGCAAACCCAAGACAAAGGCGGTTAATCTTGTGGCTCGCTTCAAGGTGCGGGCTACCAATGCCCGGTATTTTCCATACTCACCCAAGGCTCAGCCGGCGGTTTTGCCTCACCCACTTGCAAAAGCTCAACCGATATATTGTCGGGAGAGCGGACAAAGGCCATGTGACCATCGCGCGGCGGGCGATTGATTGTGACCCCATTGTCCATCAAATGCTGGCACAGCGCATAGATGTCATCGACACGGTAAGCCAGATGCCCAAAATGGCGGCTGTCCGAGGGCAGGCCCTCATCCCCATCCCAGTTATATGTCAGCTCGACCGGGCAGTCTTCCTGCCCAGGAGGGGCCATAAACACAAGTGTGAACCGCCCTTTCTCATTCTCAAACCGACGCGTTTCTTTCAGGCCAAGCAAGGCATAGAACGCCATGGACGCCTCAAGATCTTTGACGCGCACCATCGTGTGCAAATAGGTCAGAGCCATAAACAATCTCCCTTCATGTTGTGCCAATCCTAGCACGCAAGGTCGGTTGCGCCAGCCCGAAGAACACCCAAAGGCGCAAGGCGATCTGAACCGCGACCTCGGCCATGGGCGCCCAGGGAGCACCTGCGCGCCTCAGAAACCTCATTCTAGTGGTTCACGACAAGCTTGCCACAAGATAAGGTATCAAAGAGAGATTCTGTAGCATATCGGAGCGCTCAATGCCTATCACCGCCGATCAACGCGCCGAGACGGAGGCTTTGCGGGCCGCGCCGCGCCAGACCTTGCGCAGCGTTTCCGAAGGGATGGAGGCGCTGCTTTACTCTGTTCATCCAGTGCTGGACCATGGTTTTGTGCGCGTTATTGACTATATGGGCGACGACGCGGCGATCTGCCAAGCGGCGCGCGTCAGCTATGGGCGGGGTACAAAATCGGTTCAAAATGATGAGGGTTTGATCCGGTACCTGATGCGCCATTGGCACTCGACACCCTTTGAGATGTGCGAGCTCAAGCTCCATGTCAAACTGCCGGTCTTTGTGGCGCGTCAGTGGATTCGTCACCGCACGGCGAATGTGAACGAATATTCCGCGCGCTATTCGATCCTAGATCGCGAGTTCTATATCCCCGAACCAGACGCGCTCGCCGCGCAATCCTCGGTCAACAATCAAGGACGTGGCGAAACCCTGAGCGGGGCCGAGGCCGCGCGGGTTCTTGAGATCCTAAAGTCTGAT
>CAYWNJ010000222.1:0-4756 GCA_964459535.1 uncultured Rhodobacterales bacterium | reverse complement strand
CGGCCGGCTTGCGCAGAGCGGGCAGGCATTAATATCGATATCAAAATTCAGTCTCCAGGCTATATCACAAAGTATCCAAAGGCTGCCTGACCGTCTTTCACGCTGCCGTGACGCTGCGGCGCTTGGGCCTGCGCTATCTTGCTCCGCACCGCATCCCTGCCTAGGCTAACGAGCAAGCCAAGGGAGGGGCCTACCATGTCAGACAAAATCGCCTATAGCCGTCAGGGCGACATCGCCGTACTCACGGTGCAAAACCCGCCCGTCAATGCGCTGAGCCAAGCCGTCCGGCAAGGGCTCTGGGATGGGATGGACCAAGCCGAGGCCGACGACGGCGTGCGCGCCGTTCTGATCGTCGGCGAGGGCCGCGCCTTTTTCGCCGGGGCCGACATCACCGAATTCGGCAAACCCCCGATGGAGCCGCACCTGCCGGTTTTGATCGACAGAATAGAAGCCTCCCCGCTTCTGGTCGTGGCCTCGATGCATGGCGTGAGCCTTGGCGGCGGGCTCGAAGTTGCCCTGGGCTGCCACTATCGCCTGGCCGTCCCTTCGGCGGTTGTAGGCCTGCCAGAGGTACATCTGGGCCTTATTCCCGGCGCAGGTGGCACCCAGCGCACGCCGCGCTTAACCGGGGTTGAAAAGGCCCTTGATATCTCCACAACCGGGCGGCATGTCCGCGCCGATGAAGCCGCCGCCATGGGCCTTATCGATGCCGTGCGCGACGGTGATCCCGCAGAAAACGGTCTGGCCTATACCCAAGAGCTGCTGACGGCAGGCGCGGCGCGCCGTCCGGTCAGCGAAATGTCCGCACCCGATGCCATCGACTGGGACGCTGCGTATGAGGCGACACTCAAACGCAGTCGGGGCCAGCTTTCGCCCGCCGCCTGCGTGCGGGCCGTTCAGGCCAGCGTCGAAGGCAGCTTTGAAGACGGTATGGCCGCAGAGCGTAAGATCTTTATGGATCTGATGCGCACCGATCAACGCAAAGGGATGATCCACGCCTTCTTTTCCGAGCGCCAGGTCTCGAACCTGCCGGAGCTCAAGGGCGTCTCCCCCCGCGATGTCCAAGCGCTTGGCGTTATTGGCGGTGGCACGATGGGGGCGGGGATCGCAACGGCGGCCTTGCTCTCGGGGCTTCGGGTCACGCTGCTTGAGATGTCTGCCGAGGCGGGCGAGGCCGCGCGCGGGCGGATCGAAGGGAACCTCTCGGGCGCGCTCAAGCGGGGCAAGATCAGCCCCGCGCAGCATGAGGCAATCCTGACCGATGCGCTAAGCGTGGTCACCAGCTATGACGCGCTTGGCGACGTGGATCTGGTGATCGAAGCCGTCTTTGAAGAGATGGACGTGAAAAAGACCGTCTTTGCCGAACTGGATCGCGTCTGCAAGCCTGGCTGCATTCTGGCCTCCAACACCTCCTACCTCGATATTGATGAGATCGCGGCGACAACCTCACGCCCGGCCGACGTGCTGGGCCTGCACTTCTTTTCACCCGCGCATGTGATGAAGCTGCTTGAAGTCGTGGTGGCCGACAAAACCGCACCTGAGGTTGCGGCGACAGGCTTTGCCTTGGGCAAGCGGCTGGGCAAGGTCTCTGTCCGGGCGGGCGTGTGCGACGGGTTCATTGGCAACCGGATCCTCTCGACCTATCGAACATGCGCGGATCACATGATCCTAGATGGCGCCTCGCCCTATGAAATTGACGCGGCGCTTGAGGCGTTTGGCTTTGCGATGGGGCCGTTCGCGGTGGCCGATTTGGCGGGGCTCGATATCGGCTGGGCGGTGCGCAAACGCAAACGTGCCGAGGGTCTGGAGCCCGGCGCGCGCGACAGCACCTATGGCGACAAGCTGTGCGAGGCGGGGCATTTTGGCCAAAAGACCGGCAAAGGCTATTATGACTATGCCGCCGGGGCCAAGGCGCGCGTTCCAAACCCCGAGGTGATCCCGCTGATCGAGGCCGACCGCGCAGCACAGGGCCTGACCCCACGCAGCTTTACCGCCGAGGAGATCGTGCGCCGCTACATGGCGGCGATGGTGAACGAAGCGGCCAAGGTGGTGGGCGAAGGGATCGCCCGCCGTCCGCTGGATGTGGATATGACCCTGCTCTTTGGCTATGGGTTTCCGCGCTATTGGGGCGGGCCGCTGAAATGGGCCGATATCGTTGGTCTGGGCGAACTGCTGACTGACCTCCAAGCCTATCGCGACGAAGACCCGCATTTCTGGCAAATCGCCCCGCTGATCGAAACGCTGGTGGCCGAAGGCCAAAGCTTTGACGATTTAAACAAACCAAGCTGAGGAGACATCCGATGGACCTAAGCTATTCCAAAGAAGAAGAGAGCTTTCGCGAGGAGGTCCGTGCCTTTTTGCGCGATGAAATGCCCAAGGAGATGTCGGACAAGGTGCGGCTGGGGCAGAACCTGACCAAGGCGGATATGGATCATTGGCACGCGCTGCTTAACGCGCGGGGCTGGCTGGCGCAGAACTGGCCGAAAGCCTTTGGCGGGGCCGAGTGGAACGCGGTGCAACGCCATATCTTTGAAGAAGAGGCCGCCGCCCATGACGCGCCGCGCATCATACCTTTTGGCCTCTCTATGCTTGGGCCGGTGTTGCAGAAATTCGGCTCCAAAGCGCAACAAGACCATTGGCTGCCGCGGATCCTGGATGGCTCGGACTGGTGGTGCCAGGGCTATTCCGAACCCGGCGCGGGCTCGGATCTGGCCTCGCTCAAAACCCGCGCAGTGCGGGACGGGGACCACTACATTGTCAACGGGCAAAAGACTTGGACGACCCTGGGCCAGCACGCGAATATGATCTTCTGCCTGGTGCGGACCGACCCTGAGGCCAAGCAGCAAGAGGGGATCAGCTTTCTGCTGATCGACATGAACAGCCCTGGCGTCGAAGTCCGCCCGATCATCCTGCTTGATGGCACCCATGAGGTGAATGAGGTGTGGTTGACGGATGTCAAAGTGCCGGTCGAAAATCTCGTCGGCGAGGAGAACAAGGGCTGGACCTATGCCAAGTACCTGCTGACCCATGAGCGCACGAATATTGCGGGCGTCGGCTTTTCGCGGGCGGGGCTTTCGGCGGTCAAGCGGATCGCGCGCCGGGAAAGCACAAATGGCAAACCGCTGATCGAGAACCCGCATTTCGCCGCACGCGTGGCGCAGGTCGAGATTGATCTGATGGCGATGGCCACTACCAATTTGCGGATCATCTCCAAAGCCGCAGCGGGCGAGGCGCCGGGCGTCGAAGCATCTATGCTCAAGGTGAAAGGCACCATCATTCGCCAAGAAATCAACGATCTGGCCCGCCGCGCCGTGGGCGCTTATGCGATGCCATTTGCCTCGGAAGCGGTGGAAGGGGCGAATGATCAAATCCCCGACCCGCATGAGGTGGGCCCGGTGGCGGCGGATTATTTCAACAACCGCAAGCTTTCGATCTTTGGCGGCTCGAATGAGGTACAGCGCGACATTATCGCCAAGGTCATGTTGGGAGGCGCAAGATGAATTTCGATCTCACCGAAGAACGGCAAATGCTGCAAGACAGTCTGCGCCGCTACTTGCGTGACAAATACACGACAGCGATGCGCAACGAGATTATCAACTCTGACACAGGGCTCTCGACGGCAATCTGGACCGAGCTGGCCGAGCTTGGCGTGATCGGCGCGCTCTTTACCGAGGCGCAGGGCGGCTTTGGCGGCGCAGGCTTTGACATCGCTGTGGTGTTCGAAGAGCTGGGACGCGCGGGCGTGGTCGAGCCCTTCCTCGACTCGGCGCTGCTGGGCGGACGGCTGCTCGCCGCCGCCGGGCGCGAGGATCTGGTCGAAGAAATGATGGGCGGCGGGTTGCAGCTGGCCGTTGCCCATGGCGAGCCCGCCAGCCGCTATGATCTGGCCCATGTGCGGACCAGCGCGGATGGCACGCGGCTGAACGGGCGCAAAGCGGTGGTGATGAATGCCGAAGCCGCCGATCAACTGATCGTGTCCGCGCGCGCGTCGGGTAGCGTCGCGGATGAAGGGGGCATCGCGCTCTTCCTCGTGTCCAAAGACGCGCCGGGGCTGACCATCCAGGGCTATCCCCTCCTTGCAGGTGGCCGCGCGGCGGAGGTGATCCTAGAGGATGTCACGGGCGAGATGCTGACCGAGGATGGCTTCGCAGCGCTTTCAGAGGTTTGGTCGCTCGCCACCCTCGCGCAATGTGCCGAGACGTTGGGCGCAATGGAAACCGCGACCGATCTGACCAAGGACTATCTGATGACGCGCAAGCAATTCGGGCGGCCCATTGGCACGTTCCAAGCGCTCGCACACCGGATGTCGGATGTACTGATCGAGATGGAGCAAGTGCGCAGTGCCGTAATCAACGCCGCTGGGCATGTTGGCAGCGCGCAGAGTGATCTGAATATCTCGGCGGCAAAGAACCTGATGGGCCGCGCCGGGCGTTGGGTGGCCGAGGAGGCGATCCAAATGCATGGCGGGATCGCGATGACCCAAGAATATGAGCTCGCCCATATCGCCAAGCGGATCATCATGGCGGATCACCGCTTTGGCGATACGGATCATCACTTGGAGCGTTTCATCGCGCTCAGCACGGCTGCATGAGCGATCCGGCGGGCATTATCCGTGACGAGACCGGCGCGCAGACGCTGCTGGGCTATGTCGTCGATCTGACGGCAGGGGACGGCGTTGCGCGCTGCCATTTAGAGATCGGCCCGCAGCATGGCAACCGGCATGGCGGGCTGCATGGGGGTATCATCGCGTGTATGC
>CAYWNJ010000221.1:0-4756 GCA_964459535.1 uncultured Rhodobacterales bacterium | reverse complement strand
AGACGAGATCAGCCGCGAGAGATAGGCGCTCATCGCACCGACGGGGGGCGCGATGGACATATCATTGTCATTCAAGATGACGATCAGTCGGCTGTCCTTGGAGCCGGCATTGTTCATCGCTTCGTAGGCCATGCCCGCGCTCATCGCGCCATCGCCAATCACTGCGATGGCATCGCCCAGCCCCTCTGGCACCACGCCCCCCAAATCGCGCCCGACGGCAAAGCCTAAAGCCGCGCTGATGGAAGTCGAGCTATGGGCCGCGCCAAATGGATCATAAGGGCTTTCGCTGCGCTTGGTAAAACCGCTCAGCCCGTCTCTTTGACGCAAGGTGCGAATGCGGGCGCGGCGTTCGGTCAGGATTTTATGCGGATAGCATTGATGGCCCACATCCCAAATCAGCTTATCCCGCGGCGTGTCGAAAACCGCATGAAGCGCAACGGTCAGTTCAACCACACCAAGCCCGGCACCCAGATGTCCGCCCGTCTCGGACACAGCCGAGACGGTCTCTGCCCGCAGCTCATGGGCGAGCTGAGTCAACTGACGGTCTGAAAAATGCTTGAGGTCCGCCGGGCGTTGGACCTGATCAAGGAGCGGGGTTTTGGGGCGCTCAGTCATGACATAGCCTTAGTGATCGCGGGTAATGACAAACCGCGCAAGCGCGCGCAGCGTGTCAGCCTCTGCTCCGTATATATCTAGCGCGTCTGACGCGCTTTGCACCAGCGCCTCTGCGCGGCGTTTCGCCTCGCCTAGCCCTAAGAGCGAAACAAACGTCGCCTTGCCAGCGGTTGCGTCCTTGCCCGTCGCCTTGCCAACAATCGCAGCATCGCCGGTCGCGTCTAGGATATCGTCCGCGATCTGAAACGCCAGGCCAAGATCGCTGGCATAGCGCGCGAGCGGGCTGGTATCTGCCCCCGCGAGAACCGCCCCCGCCGTGGCCGACCAAATGATGAGCGCGCCAGTCTTTTCGGCCTGGAGCTGCTCGATTTGAGGCAGGCTTAGCGGCGTCTCCGCACTTTCAGCCGCGATATCCTGCGCCTGGCCCAGCACCATCCCGCGCGCCCCTGCAACCCGCGCAAGCCGGTGAGCGAGGTCCGCCCCAACAGCGCCTAGATCAGAATGGCTTGCCAATTCAAAGGCCAGGGCTTGCAGCGCATCCCCGGCCAGGATCGCGGTTGCTTCGTCCCATTTCACATGCACCGTTGGCTGCCCCCGCCGGGTGTCGTCGTCGTCCATACTCGGCAGGTCATCATGCACGAGCGAATAGGCATGCATTGCCTCAATCGCGCAGGCCGGCCAAAGCGCCAGCTCGGGCGAGACGTGATGCAGCCGCGCGCTTTCAAGCACCAAGAACCCGCGCATGCGTTTGCCTCCGCGCAGGGCATGAGCCATCGCCTGCGCAAGGGGCAAAGGCTCCAGAGTATTCAGCACGCTCTCCAGCCGCGCCTCGATCTGCGCGGCACAAGCGGCCAGCTTCTCGGCAATCATCGCCTAGGTTGGGTCCAAAGGTGCCGATCCGGTGGGCGCGCCGCTCGCGTCAAGCGTGATGGCATGCACCTTTTCCTCAGCCTCTTTGAGTTTGGTCTCGCAGCGGGCCTTAAGCGCCGCGCCACGCTCATAAAGCTTGATGGAGTCCTCAAGTGCGACATCCCCCCGCTCAAGCTTGCCCAAGACCGCCTCTAACTCGGCCATCGCCTCTTCAAAGCTCATCTCGTCCACTGCCGCATCCGTCGTCATATCCTAGCCCTTATCCGCCATGTCGCACGCAGCTTAGCCGTGTTCGTGCAGGGTGACCACCCGGCAGCAATGCAAAGCTTGCGCCCCGTGGCTCGCCTATTCATGATTGCAACTAAGCAGTGTTTGTTAGGATAAAGAGATTATGGATCACAGCGCTTTTCCAACATGGCCGGATGTGGCGGCGGATTTGATTGCCGTGGCGGCGGGGCGCGCCAAGGCCGATTGCGTGATCCGCGATGGCATTTGGGTCAATGTGCATACGCGCGAGGCGCTCCCTGGCTTTGACATCGCAATCCGACACGGACGCATCGCCTGCGTTGTCCCGGATGCCACGACGGCCATTGGGCCGGAAACAGACGTGATCGAGGCGGCGGGGCGCTATATGCTGCCGGGGTTCTGCGATGGGCATATGCATATCGAAAGCGGCATGCTCACCCCGGCAGAGTTTGCCGCAGCGGTGATCCCGCATGGCACAACCTCGATGTTCACTGACCCGCATGAGATTGCCAATGTTCTCGGGCCCAAAGGCGTGCGGATGATGCATGACGAGGCGTTGATGCAGCCTGTGAACATTTGGACGCAGATGCCCTCTTGCGCACCCTCTGCGCCGGGGCTTGAGACCACGGGACATGAGATTTCGCCGGAAGATGTGGCCGAAGCAATGAGCTGGCCTGGGATCATTGGGCTGGGGGAGATGATGAACTTTCCCGGTGTTGCGCAAGCTGATCCCAAAATGCTGGCCGAGATCGCGGCGGCGCAACGGGCGGGTAAGACGGTCGGCGGTCACTATGCGGCGCCTGATTTGGGGTCAAACTTTGCCGCCTATGTCGCAGGTGGGCCTGCGGATGATCACGAGGGCACGCGCGAGGCGGATGCGATTGCCCGCATGCGCCAAGGCATGCGCGCGATGATCCGCTTTGGCAGCGCTTGGTACGATGTCGCGGCGCAAATAACGGCCATCACCGAAAAGGGCCTTGATCCGCGCAATATGATCCTCTGCACGGATGATTGCTTTGCCAAAACACTGGTGGAAGAGGGGCATATGAACCGCGCACTGCGCCATGCCATCGCCTGTGGCTGCGATCCGCTGGTTGCCGTGCAAATGGCCACGCTCAACACCGCGAGCCATTTTGGGCTAGAGCGCGAGATTGGCTCGCTCACGCCGGGGCGGCGCGCGGATGTGATCCTGAGCTCTGATCTCACGAGTTTGCCCATCGAGCACGTGATCGCGCGCGGTCAGACGGTCGCCAAAGAGGGAAAGCTGCTTGTCGATTGCCCGCACTACCCCTGGCCCGATACGGCGCGGCAAACCGTCAACATGGCGCGCGACCTCAGCACAACCGACTTTCAGATCCCTGCCCCAGAGGGCGCGAGGCGCGTGACCGCCAACGTCATCGGTGTGGTCGAGAACCAAGCGCCGACCCAAGCGCTTCGGGAAGAGCTGCCTGTCACCGATGGTTGCGTCCAGCCCGAGGGGGCCGTTTGTCAGATTGCCCTGGTCGAGCGGCACGCGGCGACCGGCGGCGTTGTCAATGGCTTTGTGTCGGGCTTTGGGTATCAAGGGCAGATGGCCCTTGCCTCGACTGTCGCGCATGATAGCCATCACATGATTGTCGTCGGCACGGACCCGGCGCAAATGGCGCTGGCCGCCAATCAACTGCGTGCCTGCGGCGGCGGTGTAAGCCTGTGGCAAGACGGGCAAGAGCGCGCGCGGGTGCCGCTGCCCATCGCGGGGCTCATGTCAGACCGGCCCGCCACCGAGGTTGCGGGGCAGGTCGATCAGCTTGTCGCCGCCATGCAAACCTGCGGCTGCCAGATGAACAACGCCTTTATGCAGCATGCCCTGCTTGCGCTGGTCGTGATCCCAGAGCTGCGCCTGTCGGATCTGGGGCTTGTCGATGTGCGGCAGTTCAAGATCATCCCCGTTTGCGAGCCTCTCTCATGACCCTGCGCACCCCGCCTGCCCGTCCGCATCAAAGCTTTAACGACGCTGCGGCGGCAACAGACCTGCTCTGCGCGCTCTACGAGGAGGCTGCGACCTTCCTATGCACGGAGTTCCAGCGCGCGCTTGAGCACGGACCACCGTCCGAGCGGGTGCGGGCATTCTACCCCGAGATCCGCTTTGCAACGACGACATTTGCGCGGGTGGACAGCCGCCTCAGCTTTGGTCACGTCTCGTCCCCCGGGCGTTACGCGACAACGGTGACCCGGCCGGGCATGTTTGCAGGCTACTTGCGCCAGCAGATCGGCCTCTTGATCGCCAATCACGATCAACCGGTTCAAATCGGCTTTTCAGACACACCGATGCCCGTTCATTTTGCCGTCGCGAATGACGCGAATGTCTCGGTCCCGCAGCAAGGCGCCGCGAGCTTCACTCTACGCGATGTGTTCGATGCGCCGGATCTGAAGACCACCAATGACGACATCGTAAATGGCACCTATCGCGCAGAAGACGGTGTAAAGCCGCTGGCCCCGTTCACCGCACAGCGGGTCGACTACTCGCTCGCACGTTTAGCGCATTATACCGGCTCTGATCCCGCCCATTTCCAGAACCATGTTCTTTTTACCAACTATCAGTTCTACATTCGCGAATTCGAAGCCTATGCCCGCGCGCAGCTTGACACACCGGACAGCGGCTACACCGCTTTTGTCTCGACCGGGAATACGACGATCACCAAGGGCGGGGAGGATCTGCCAGAGCCGTCCAAGCTGCCACAAATGCCGACCTATCACCTTAAGCGGGCGGATGGCTCGGGCATTAGCCTCGTGAATATCGGCGTGGGCCCCTCTAATGCCAAAACGGCGACGGATCACATTGCAGTGCTGCGCCCCCATGCTTGGCTCATGCTGGGCCATTGCGCTGGGTTGCGGAATAGCCAGGCGCTGGGGGATTTTGTCTTGGCTCATGGGTATCTGCGCGAAGACCATGTACTGGATAATGATCTGCCGCCTTGGGTCCCGATCCCCGCCTTGGCCGAGATCCAAATCGCCTTGGAAAAGGCTGTGGCGCAGGTGACTGAAC
>CAYWNJ010000220.1:0-4775 GCA_964459535.1 uncultured Rhodobacterales bacterium | reverse complement strand
GCCGATTACCGAGCATGGCTTTGCCGGGATTGGCGTTGGCGCGGCCTTTGGCGGATTGCGCCCAATTGTCGAGTTCATGACCTGGAACTTTGCGATGCAGGCGATTGACCAGATTATCAACTCTGCGGCCAAGACGCTTTATATGTCTGGCGGGCAGATGGGCTGTCCGATTGTCTTTCGCGGTCCCAACGGTGCGGCGGCACGGGTTGCCGCGCAGCACAGTCAGGACTATGCCGCATGGTATATGCAAGTGCCGGGCCTGAAGGTGGTGATGCCTTACTCCGCCGCGGACGCCAAAGGGTTGATGAAAACTGCCATTCGTGATGCCAATCCGGTCTGTTTTCTGGAGAATGAGATCCTTTATGGCCGCAGCTTTGACGTCCCGCAAATCGAAGACCTGGCTATCCCCTTTGGCAAGGCGCGGATTTGGCGCGAGGGTACGGATGTGACGCTCGTAAGCTTTGGCATTGGGATGCAATACGCGCTCGAAGCCGCCGACAAACTGGCAGAGGACGGGATCAGCGCCGAGGTCATCGATCTGCGCACGATTCGTCCCATGGACACAGATGCTATTATCCGTTCAGTGATGAGGACCAACCGGTGCGTGACGGTCGAAGAGGGATGGCCGCAAGGCTCGGTCGGCTCGTATATCTCGTCGGTCTTGATGCAAGAGGCGTTTGACTATCTCGACGCGCCGGTCATCAATTGCACGGGTAAAGACGTACCCATGCCCTATGCCGCCAATCTGGAAAAGCACGCGCTTATCACCACAGATGAGGTATGCGCCGCTGTCCACAAAGTCACCTATCGCTAGGAGAGGCGCTGATGCCTAATGAGATCTTGATGCCCGCGCTTTCTCCGACGATGGAGGAAGGCACGCTTGCAAAATGGTTGGTGAAAGAAGGGGACACCGTTGCCTCTGGGGACCTGCTGGCCGAGATAGAAACCGACAAGGCGACGATGGAATTCGAAGCCGTGGATGAGGGCACAATCGGAAAGATCCTCGTCCCGGAAGGCGCCGAGGGCGTGAAGGTTAACACCCCCATTGCGATCCTGCTTGAGGAAGGGGAAAGCGCCGATGCCATCTCGACCGCGCCGACTGCGCCACCCCCTGAGCCGTCTGCAAGTGCGGCGGCTGAGCCCAAAGCCCCCCCCGTTGCCCCTGCCGCGCCTGCCGTTCAGCAGCGCGCGGATGCTAGGGTTTTCGCTTCTCCTCTTGCCCGCCGCATTGCCGCGCAAAAGGGTCTCGACTTGGCGCAGATGAGCGGCTCAGGCCCGCGCGGGCGCATCGTAAAGGCGGATGTTGAAGCGGCCAGCGCGGCACCAGCGGCATCTCCTGCGGCAACGCCCAAACCGTCTACGCCTGCGCCGGTTTCCAGCCCGCCAGAGCCTGCGGTAGATGCGGTCACGCGCATTTATGCCGCGCGTGACTATAAAGAGATAAAGCTGGACGGGATGCGCAAAACCATCGCCGCGCGCCTGACTGAGGCCAAGCAAACGGTGCCGCATTTCTACTTGCGCCGCGATATTAAGCTGGATGCGCTTCTTGACTTCCGCGCGACGCTCAACACGCAGCTCGCTGGGCGTGAAATCAAGCTGTCGGTGAACGACTTCATCATCAAGGCTTGCGCCATCGCGCTGCAACAAGTGCCAGAGGTAAATGCGGTCTGGGCAGGTGATAAAATTCTACAGCTAACACCCTCAGATGTTGCCGTCGCCGTGGCGATTGAGGGAGGGCTCTTCACCCCGGTCTTACTTGACGCGCATCAAAAATCGCTATCTGCACTTTCAAGCGAGATGAAAGATCTTGCCATCCGCGCGCGCGCACGAAAGTTGGCTCCTCATGAGTATCAAGGGGGCAGTTTTGCCATCTCGAATTTAGGCATGTTCGGGATCGAGAATTTCGACGCGGTAATCAATCCGCCTCATGGTGCAATTTTGGCTGTGGGCGCGGGCATGAAAAAGCCGATTGTCGGGCCTGATGGGGATATCAGCATTGCGACGGTGATGTCGGTCACGCTTTCGGTCGATCATCGCGTCATTGACGGCGCATTAGGGGCGCAGCTTCTGCAGGCGATTGTGGAGAACTTGGAAAATCCGGTTGCAATGCTCGCTTAAAGCGGTTCCATTTTATGCCGACACTACCTGTGGTGTGAATAGGTTGCAGATCCCGCCGATGGCAGCGAATAGGTCTGTGAAATTTCTTGCGTCGATTTTTCGCAGATGGGCCTTCAGCTTCCCGAATGCGTGCTCAATGGGGTTCAGGTCGGGGCTATAGGGTTGCAGATATTTGGCGAACGCTGCTCCCCTCTATGCAAATGCGATTTATCTTTCAGACCTATCGCGACAATCGTCGCGCCCGCCCACCGCGGCGGGTTTTAGGGGTTGCTTGACGCGTCGGGAGTTCGGCGAGGATGGCCTGGCGTTCTTCATCGCTCATCCGGGACCATCGCGCGATTTCATCGCCGCTGCGTGCGCAGCCTGCGCAGAGGCGCGTTTCGGGGTGGATGACGCAGATCTGAATGCAGGGGCTATCGACCTCAGCGCGGGTCCAAACGCGATCGCTCATGGCTGGCTCCTTATCGCTGCCAAACGATCCAGCAGCCCTTGTAAGATATAGGCCGCCGCCACGTGATCAATAACCTCTGCCCGACGTTTGCGCGACGTATCCGCCTCCAGTAGCGCTTTTTCGGCGGCGACCGTGCTCAGCCGCTCGTCCCAAAAGCAGATCGGTCCGGGCCAGCGCGCGTGAAAATTGCGCGCGAAAGCCCGCGTTGATTGGGCGCGCGGCCCTTCACTGCCATCCATATTGCGCGGCAGCCCGAGGACCAGGCCAACACCTGCATGTTCGGTCAGCAAAGTGCAAAGAAGGTCCGCATCTTTGCCAAATTTTGTGCGGCGAATGGTGTGCAGGGGGCTGGCAACCGAATGCAGCCTGTCAGAAAGCGCAACGCCAATGGTCTTCGTGCCAAGGTCCAGACCCAGGATCACACCGGGGCGGGGCAGGGCCTCTGCAAAGGCGTCGGCGACCTCGAAAATCACGGAACACCTGCCTGCTCTGCTGCGCGGTTGATCATATCGAGCGCGCCCGGCACACCTGCAAAGACCTGTCGCGCCTCAGCGGTAATCCGGGCAGCCTCCGTCCCGCGGTTGAGCACACCCAAAGAAGTGATGAGCCGCGCCCATTCCTCCGCAGAGCCCCCATCCTCGGCAAGTCGCTGGCCCAGGCCGCCGACCATCCCTTCGATCTGGGCCAAGCGTTCTGCCGGGCTTAATGTGCTAAAATCATCAAGGACTGAGCCCGTAAGTACCGCGTTATTTCCACCGCCTGGGGCGGTCTTTTCGTAGCTCACCCCTGCGCGGAGCGCCATTTCTTCGATCTGCGCGTCAATGGGCGCGATCCAAGGCGCCTGCGGCGGTCCGGCGCGCCATAGGCTCTCCCAGACGCGAAATGCTAGGTCAGGGCGCCCGGTCTGAGCGTGCATAAGGCCCCAGTAATAGCGGGCGGACCCATCCGATGGGTCCTGGGCCAGAGCTGCACCAAGAGCGCGCTCGGCCTCAGGCGAGACATAACCGCCAGCCGCGAGCACCAAAAAATCCGCGTAGGTGGTAAAGTCACCACTCAGCGCCGCGTCGCCTTTGATCTGAAGAACGGTGCGCTGTGCTTGCGCGGCAGCGGCGAAATCCCCCAATCGCGCCTCTGCCTGGGCGAGCAATTGGTGCCCGTTCAGATCGCCTGGCCGGGTGCTGACCACGCTACGCAGACGTTCGACCAATGCCAAATACTCGGCGGGGGGTGCCTCGACAGCCGGGCGAAATTTGACGCTGGCCTCGGCCTCCGCTTGGCCGGGGCGGCGCGCGCGGAGCTCTTCGGCTGTGTTGATCCGCCAGGTCAAAGGCAAGTCGCCATATCCGGGCGCGCCATACACCCAATAGAGGGCAAAGCTGCCTGCTAATGCGAGGCCGATAAGCGTGCCGGGCAAAAATAACGTGCCGTGCTCTACCCGCGGGTTTGGCGCTTGCAGCCTGCGATCTGCGGCGAGAATGCGGTGGGCGATTTCTGTACGCACGCGCGCGGCCTCTTCGGCCTCAAGCACGCCGCGCGCCGCATCCCGCTCGATTTCTGCCATTTGGTCGCGGTAGACCTCTAGGTCGTAGGAGGCGGCGCTCTGATCGTCGGTGCCGCCCCGCAGCGCGGCTGAAGCCATCAGAGCGCCTGACAGCATAACAAGCAGAACTGCGATTACCCAAAACGTCATGGAACCCCCGGATCGGTCAGCTTGATCTAGCGCGCCAAGCGCCCAAACAAAAGACGGCGTGTCGCGGTGTCGCAAATCTTGATCGATATGCCGCCCGCCGCCCGCTTCAAAGATCCGCTTTGCCGCATTACAACGGGCAATCAAGACCGAAACATTCGAATCCCAAAGGTGCGCGATGAAGCGATACTCAGCCTTTGCAATAGCACGCGAGGCCCTCCGGTACCATTCGGGCTGGGAGCGGGCCTGGCGCAACCCTGCGCCCAAGTCGCGCTATGACGTGGTTATCATCGGCGCGGGCGGGCATGGCCTGGCCACCGCCTATTACCTGGGCAAGAATTTCGGCATCACCAATGTCGCTATTCTTGAAAAGGGCTGGCTTGGCGGCGGCAATACGGGGCGCAACACCACGATCATCCGGTCGAACTATCTTCAGGACGCCTCTGCCGCGCTTTATGAGAAGTCGCGGTTTATCCCGCCACCCCTCCATCACTGTGCCTTCTCCCACATCCTCTATGC
>CAYWNJ010000219.1:0-4802 GCA_964459535.1 uncultured Rhodobacterales bacterium | reverse complement strand
GCGACCCGTAAAAACGGGTTTTGAAAGATGCGCAAACTTTTCCAACCCCGCGTCAAAAAGCGTGTATTCCGTCCCGAAATCCGCACCCCACCCGTGATACCCCTTTTCGATCCGCATCGCACCGAGCGCGTAGGACCCAAAATTGCAAATGCCATGGGCTTGGCCCGCGTCCCAAACCGTTTGATAGAGCGCTGGGAGATCCTTTGACGCGACATGCAGCTCCCATCCAAGCTCGCCAACATAGCTGACCCGAAGCGCGGTGACTGGCACGTCCGCCACAATGATCTTTGCGACGCTGAGCCAAGGCGCTGTCAGATCGGCCTGTGTGAGCTCTTGCAAGACAGCCCGCGACTTTGGCCCCATCAGGAGCAGCGCACCATCATGCGCATAGCCTTTGCTGAGGGTCGCATCCGCAGATCCAAGCTGTGCCGAGATCCAATCAAAGTCGCGATCAACGGCCAGGGTGGGCCCGCAGAGTAGAAACTGCTGCTCCGCCAGGCGCGCGATTGTAGTCTCCGACCAAATCCGACCGCTTGGCGTGAGCATATAGCTTAAGCGTACCTTGCCGACAGGCGGCAGGTTTCCGCATACCACTTGATCCAGGGCCGCAGCAGCATCCGGCCCTTCCAGCAGATATTTGGTGAACCCGCCATGATCCATGACGCCTACCGCATCTCGCACCGTCTCGCATTCCTGGCGCACGGCATCTTGCCAGGGCTCATGACCAAAGCTTAGCGCCTCCTCTGTCGGGATACCTTCCCGCGCGAACCAGAATGCCCGCTCCCAGCCGCCAACTTGTCCCATGATCGCACCGGCCTCAGTCAGCCGATCATAAAGCGGGGTTTGGTTGACGGGCCGCGCCGATGTCATAATACGGTGCGGAAAGGGAATAGCGTATTGTAGATCGTAATGCTCGGAGGCGCGCTTGGCCGCGTAGTCTTGGCTTGCCCAATCGCCAAAACGGCGCGGATCCCAGGCGGAGAGGTCCCATTCCGTCTCGCCCGCTGTTAGCCATTCAGCCATGGCTTTGCCGATTGCTGCCGAATGCGTAATGCCGATTTGCACGCCGGTCGCATGGTAAAAATTGCGCACCCCGCCAGCGGGTCCGACCAATGGCAGCGCGTCGGGTGCATAAGGGATGGGCCCGTTTACAAATCGCTGCGCGCCAGCGTTGGCGAGCAAGGGGATATGGGCCGCAGCGGCTTCGAAGACCGCCATCATACCGTCGACGTCGTCCGGGAAGAGTTGGTGATCAAAATCTGCGGGCACACCTCCTTGCCAAGCTGGCCGCCCCTCATGCGCATAGGAGCCAAGCAAGAACGCGTCCCGCTCGCGTCGCAAATAAAACCGAAGATCCGGATCGCGGATGAGCGGAAAGATGTTCTGGTCAGCTTGCAACTCTGGCAAGGGTGTCGTCACCATATATTGGTGCTCAAGCGTCGCAACAGGGACATGCAAACCCGCAAGCGCCGCGATTTCAGCGCCGCTGGAACCCGCCGCGTTGATCACGGTGTCGGCAATGATCAGGCCCTTTGTCGTTTCAACCTCCCACGCGCCCGAAGGACGTTGCCGAAGGCCCGTCACGCGGGTGAAGCGGTTCACCTCAGCGCCCAGGTTGCGGGCGTGTTTGGCCAGCGCTTGGGTAAGCTGGCTCGGGTCGATGTCTCCCTCATAGGGGTCCAAAATGCCGCCAAGAACCGTCTTGTCCGCCCGCCAATAGGGATGGCGCTCTTCAATATCCGAAACGCTGAGCATCGACAGCTCAAAACCCGCAGAGCGCGAGACCCCGCAGAGATGCTCAAAAAGCTGCATCCGTTCGGTCGAATGGGCGGGCCATATTGCGCTTGTGTGGCGATAGGTGATGGGGGCTTCGGGATCCAAGGCAAGCTCTTTGTAGAGCTGCCAGGCATAATTGCCTGCGCGCATCCCAAGCCACGAATTGGCATAGGTCGGTATATTGCCTGCTGCATGCCAGGTTGACCCCGCCGTAAGCTCGCTCTTTTCGAGCAATACGGTCTCGGACACACCGGCGCGCGCGAGATGATAGAGAATTGACGCGCCGACAGCGCCGCCTCCGATGATCGCGACCGCAGCGTGCTCCCGCATCTAGTGGTGCTCCAACAAGGTGCCAAACCCCTGCAGCCGGTCGCTGATCCCAATCTGCCGCAGGGTTTGCCAGTAAAGGGCCGCATTACACGCCACGACAGGCTTGCCAAGGGTGCGCTCTAGCGCGTCGATCAACGCAACAACGGGAAGCGCTGTGCCCACTTGCAAAATCGCTTCGCAATCGCTGCGCGCGACAGTGGCAAAGACCGCCTCTATGTCCTCAATAGGCGTCTCGCAGATCTGCGGCAGAGAGGGGGCGTTTGTGCCCTTGATCGCCACAACCTCAAATCCGGCGGCTTCGGTATTGGCCTGCACGATTGCGTCTACCTCGGGGCTAAAGGGTGTGACGATACCGATGCGTTTAGCCCCAAGCGCCCGCAGCGCCGCATAATTGGCATAAGAGGCCCCGAGTACTGGCACGCCAACTTGGTCAGATACTTCCTGGCACCGCGCGTCCAGCTTATCGGGCCCGCCTGGTCCTGCGTCGGTGGTGAGGCCAACGGCAATCGCAGCGGGGGCGCAATCCATCAGCTTGGCCGCCTCATCCGGTAAATCGTCGGAGATGCTGTCTCCGCCAAGTCGAAACCGCTGCATCTGATTGGTGACACCAGGGGGGCGCAACATCTCAAGCTCGGGCTGAACAATCGTGTTCATTGCGGGTGTCATCACGCCGATGATTGCGCGTGGCCCAAGCGTATCAGCCATTGTTGTCCCCTTTCAAAAACGCACGAAGCCCCTTCATCCCGTTGATGTAGATTTGATCCCCAACCACTTTGTCCATCTCATCCGCGACATTAGCGGCGCATTCAAATCGGCTTTCCCAAATGCTCAGGGTTTGACCGCTATGGGTAATCGGCAGCAGCTTATGGGTCGAGACATAGTCTGTCACAGGGAGCGGGCTGTCCAAAATATCGTAGGTGTAAAAATGCGCGAGGTCCGAGTGCTCCAGCAATGTCTCGCGGAAAATAGAGCCGTCTGGGATCGCTAAGCTTCGAATCGTTCCAACGGCGGTGGGACTGCCACATTCTAGCGTGGCGCCCTGAACGCCAGGGTTCCACGCGGCGACACCGTCAAAGGCGCGGATTGCTGCCCAGACATCCTCAATTTTCGCGTCAATGATCATACTTCGAAAGACAAACATTTGGGCGATCTCCTCATGCCAAGCGAATGGGGTATTTGGCGCGAATGCGTGCTTCGGCCTCTGCGCTTAAATGGGCTGGCGCTGGAGCTGCGCGGATTTCAGCAACTCGCGCCTTGGCCCGATCCCATATCGTGTGACCTCCGGCCTCGATCCAATCGGCAACGCTTTGACGATCCGCAAGAGCGGGGTAGTAGTAGTCCGACTTCATCCGGCGCAAGGTCTGCGCTTCTCCAAGATAGTGCCCATCCTCCGCCACAACCCGTGCAACCGAACTCAGATCTAGGGTCTCGTCCGAGACTTCAATCCCTTGGATTGAGCGCAAGATCGCGCCGCACATATCATCGTCAATCACCATCGCTTCAGGGCTGGCAACCATGATAGAGCCCAGCATCCCCACTGAGAGATTGATCATATCCGCGCCCGCATGCCCAGCGATGGCGACCGTATAGCCTTTCTCGAACCCGGCTTGGGCGTCCATCAGCTTTGAATCGGTCATCCCGGCCGAAACGGTGGAGGGCAGCCCCACATGCGCAAGAAGTTGCGCCGCCGCTGCGTTCGCAATCGCCGCCTCGCCGCCGCCCCCGCTCATCGCGCCGGTGCGCAGGTCGGAGATGAACGGCATCAGCGCATAGATGCAGGGCGCCCCTGGCGCTATGCCATCAACGACCACCAAGCCCGCCAAGCTTTCCGCAAGCCCTTGCGCAAGCGCGCCTGCCAGGGTGACAGGACTGGTCGCGCCCGCTTGCCCGGCAGAGCAGATCTGAGGGATCATCCCAACTTTGATCGCCTGTTCAAGCATCTCGATCCCCTCCGGCGCAAAGGTCAATGGCGGAACGACATGAACGATAATAGCCATGCAGAACGGTCTTTGCTTAAACGTTACACTCGGGCCTAAGGCGAGGTCAAAAAGGTCGGCAATCGGTGCGATATGCGCCGCATCGCAAAAGCTAATGCCAATGGGTTTAGAGGTTGCCTTGAGGCAGGCAAAGGCGGTGTTGAGGTCAAGCTCAAATGGATCTGCAAGATCGCGCGCCACCACGGGACGCACGCCGTAGTGAATATGCCCGGATGCATCGAGGACGCGCATTAAATCGTACAGATCCGCAAGCGTGCTGTCGCGGTAGGTTTCCGTTTGGGCGTCAAGCACCTGCACTGCCGCGCCGCCGGTGCCGATATGCACGCGGCCACCCCCGATGGTTAGATCGCGGCTGGGCAAAAATCCGGGCAAATGCACGTGTTTTGGAGCCCGTGACAGGGCCCGCTTGACCATATCAGCCGGAAAGCACAGCCGCCCGTCTCTGTTCAGTATAGCGCCTGCTTGCACCGCACGATCTGTCGCCGCTTTGGGAAGCCCCGCCATGCCAACCGTTTCCAAGATTTGAAACGCGTGATTGGTCAGCTTTGCAAGGGCCGCCGGGTCCAGCGGGCAAAAGCCGCCGCCTTGGGGTGGCGCACTCAGATTGACCGTCGCATCGGCGGCTGAATATCTTGCTTTGCGGCGCGCCACGTGTCTTCTACATCTCTCTTCTAGCCTGCGATCTTAGCCACCCTTGCA
>CAYWNJ010000218.1:0-4840 GCA_964459535.1 uncultured Rhodobacterales bacterium | reverse complement strand
TCCTCCGACATCGCCTTGCGCGGGTTCTGCGCCACATGCGGCAGCCAAATGAGCTTTGAAAGCACCCGCTGGCCGGGTGAGATCCACCTCTACGCCGCCTCGCTCGACGACCCATCCACCTATCGCGCGGGCCTGCACTGCCATCACGCCGAACACCTCGGCTGGCTGACAATCCAAGACGACCTGCCCCGCTACCCCGGCTCCGCCCCTTCCGAGGATCCAACCCCATGATGCCCACCACCTGGCGCCCCGAGCACAAACTTTTTCCCCATCAAGGCGGGTTCACCTGCCCGCCCTTTGACTGGGACGCCGCCCCCAGCGACTTTCAAAGCCTTGCCCCAAGCAGCGTCGGCGTGCATGGCTGGATGCTCCACGCCCCCGATTACGCCCATGGCCTTGACCAACGCAAAGCCAATTTCGGCATGATGGACACATTCTGCCACGTCATGTCCCGCAATGGCGCCGATGTCGCCGCACAAGTTGGCAGCAACTGGGTCCACGCCTCTGGCCTCGGCGTGAAAGGCATCGCCGATCACTGCGCCGCCCTCTCCGACAAATACCAGCTGCACTTCCACATGGCAGGCTACGCAATGGTCGAAGCCCTACACGCCCTCAATGTCGAAAAAGTCGCCCTCAACGCCGCCTATCACTGGCCCGAATGGTGGCAAGGAACTGCGGGCTTCCTGCGCGAAGCCGGCTTCGATGTGCTCTGGGCGGGCAATTTCCACGACCAAGGCTGGTTCGAGAGCCAAGAGGCGGTCAACGCCCACCGCTGGATCTTCGACGCAGACCTGGCCGCCCGATCTTTCGACTATACAGCCGAACAAGCCCCCGAAGCCGATGCCTACCTTATCAACGGCATGTGCAACTTCCGATCTGGCCCGAACGGCCAACCCCAGCGTCCCCTACACCTCACCCCGGCGCTCGAATCCCGCCTCGGCAAACCCATCATCGGCCACGACACAGCGCTTTACTGGCGCATCTTCAAATCCCTAAACCTCGCCCCCACCCACCCAACCGGCACCCTCCTGAACACGCTGTCCCCTTCCTCTTGCTAAAAATATCCCGGGGAGCGCGAGGGGCTGGCCCCTCGCCCATCGAAAGACCAAGCCATGCACAAAATCATCGCCCTCTGGGCCGTGCCCCGCTCAACCTCCACTGCCTTCGAATGGATGATGCGCCAACGCGGCGATCTTGATTGCCTGCACGAACCCTTTGGCGAAGCCTGGTACCAGGGTGAGGCCCCGCTCTGGCACCGTTTCGGCCCCGACGACACAACAACCCCCGGCCTCACCCTCGAAAGCGTTTGGCAAGATATCCAAACCCGCGCAGCCGAGGGCCCTGTCTTCCTCAAAGACTTCCCCCACTATATCAGCCATATGTGGACACCCGAATTCCTCAGCCACTTCACCCATGCGTTCCTCATCCGCGACCCGGCCAAAACCATCACGTCGATGCATGACAAATGGCCCGATTTCCACGAAGGCGAGGTTGGCTTTCCCGAACAGCGCGCGCTCTTCGACCTCCTCTCAGCCCTAAACGGCACCCCGCCCCCCGTGATCGACAGCGATGATCTCCTCGAAAACCCGGCAGAAATGACCGAAGCCTTCTGCAACGCCGTTGGCCTCCCTTTCTTGCCCGAAGCGCTCAGCTGGGCGCCCGGCGGCGATCCTGCCGCCCATAGCTGGTGGGATGGCGGATCCTTCCACCATAACCTAGCTCGCTCCACCGGACTGACCCCGCAGCCCCGCCGCTATGTCGAAATCGCCGCCTGCCCCGCGCGCGTGCAACAGGTCCATCGGCGGATGAAGCCACATTACGATCACCTCCACGCCCATCGCCTGCGCCTTCCGCACGCTTCCAAACCTTAGGGACCAAACATGCAAGAGCATTGGCAAAACTACATCGCAGGCCGCTGGACCGAGGGTGGCGCGGGCCGCCTGACCATCGAAAACCCCGCCACGGGCACCCCCCTAGCGACCCAAGCCCTCGCAGATGCCGCAGATGTCGACAAAGCCGTGAAAGCTGCCAAAGCTTGCCACCTCTCCGGCGCTCTCAGCGCGCTGCGCCCGGTCGAGCGGGGCCGCATGGTCAAAGCCATGGGCGCGTTCTTGCTGGCAGAGAAAGAGGCGCTGGCGAACCTGCTCACCCTAGAGCAAGGCAAGCCGCTCTGGGAGGCCCATATCGAGATCGAAGGCGCGGCCCGCTACTTCGAATATTATGGCAATCAAGCCGAAACCGTCGAAGGCCGCCAGATCCCACTTGGCGCAGGGTATTACGACTTTACCACCTATGAGCCGATGGGCGTCTCCGCGCAGATCATCCCGTGGAACTACCCAATAGAGATGACCGCCCGCGGGATCGCTGCCGCCCTCGCGACCGGCAATGCCTGCGTGATCAAATCGCCCGAACTGACCCCCCTCTCCCATGCCTGGATCGCCCGCGCCGCCGAAGCGGCCGCCCTGCCCGAAGGCGCGGTGAATGTCATTTGCGGCCATGGGGCCGAGGCAGGCGCAGCCCTCTCGGCCCATCCCGAGATTAACCAGCTCGTCTTCACCGGCTCCGTGCCCACCGGCATCGCCATTGCCACCGCAGCGGCGCAAAATGTCGTGCCCTGCGTGCTCGAACTCGGCGGGAAATCCGCGGCTATTGTCCATGCGGATGCGGATCTCGACGCCTTCGAGAATGATATCCGTTGGGGCATTTACTTCAATGCAGGCCAAGTCTGCTCGGCCATGTCCCGCGTGATCGTGCATGAAAGCCGCCGCGCCGAGCTGATCGATCGCGCCGTCGCAATTGCCGAGGGGCTTTCGGTCGGCCCCGGCATCGAGCGCCCTGAGTTCGGCCCCAACATGGGCGCAATGGTTTCGGTCCCGCAGCGCGACCGGGCCGCGCGCATGGTCTCGGACGCCGAGGCCGCTGGCGCCAAAACCGCCACCGGCGGGCGGGCGCTAAACCAGCCCGGCGCGTTCCTCGCCCCGACCGTGCTGACCGAGGTAACCCCAGAGATGACCATCGCCCAGGAGGAGGTCTTTGGCCCCGTCCTGTCGGTGATCGGCTTTGAGCGCGAAGAGGACGCGCTGCGCATTGCCAATGGCACCGAATACGGTCTCGTCGGCGGGGTTTTCACTCAAGATGTCAACCGCGCGATGCGTGCTGCCCGAGAAATCCGCGCGGGCCAAGTCTTTGTCAATGAATGGTACGCAGGCGGGGTCGAAACGCCCTTTGGCGGCTATGGCAAAAGCGGGTATGGGCGCGAAAAAGGGCGTGAAGCCCTCTGGAACTATGTTCAAACCAAAAATATCGCCATCCGGCTCGGCTAGCAGTTAACAGGAGCAAAATATGTCCCTCTTTGACGAAGACCTCTTTGAAAAAGGCATCGCGCAGCGCAAGGCCACGCTGGGCGCGGAGTATGTGCAGAAAAGTCTAGATGCCGCCGATGGCTTTACCCGCCCGTTCCAAGAGGCAATGACCGCCTGGTGCTGGGGCTTTGGCTGGGGCGATGACGCGCTGGACGCGAAAACGCGCAGCCTAATGAACCTGTCTATGATTGGCGCGCTGGGGAAGATGCACGAATGGGAGCTGCATTGCGACGGCGCCCTCAACAATGGCTGCACCCCCGAGGAAATCCGCGCAACCGTGCATGTCATCGCGATCTATTGCGGCGTGCCGCAGGGCCTTGAGTGCTTCCGCGCGGCCCGCAAAGTGCTGGAACGCCGCGGGATGCTCTAGGGTCAGGATGCAGGCGCGCCCGGTATTGCAAGTCTGGCCTGACGGCTAAATTATGAACCTTTACCCGCTTAGAGCGTCCGACCTTTAACCTGAGGCACGCAGCGGTCATTCAGATAGCGCCGTTCCGAGGGGTGGCGTAATCGCGCCGCCCCGTGGGGGCGGAACGGTGCGGCGCAACAGTGCCTGTTGCGCAAGAGATATGTTCTCAGGTTTAAGGTCGGACGCTCTAGGCTATATCTCCGGCGCAACAGACACCGCCCAACCGCGCCGTTCCGACCCCACGGGGCGGCACTATCAGAAGGCCAGTCGGGTGCCTCAGGTCTAGAGCAGGGCGCTCGTCCCCCCAGCCATAGCAGGATAGCTGGGCGGGTAGCTGGTACAGGATCAAGGACGATCAAGCTGCTCCAACACATAAACACGAATGGCAGAGGCGAGCCCAGCCGAGGTCCCACGCGACGCGTCTATCTCCGCCGCGAGCGCATTGAGCGCGAGACCCTTTTGATCCGCAATCGCCTTAAACGCCCGCCAAAACGGCTCTTCCAGCGAGACTGAGGTGCGGTGCCCTCGGATCGTCAGCGAGCGTTTGACGGGTCTAGCGCTCATGTCTCGTCGCGTTTATGGCCATCAAGATAGCGGTCCGATTGCGCTTTGGACATCGCCCCGGCTGTCTTTTCCGCTTTGCTACGGCCAAACTTTGCCGCATTCGCAGTGCCGCGCGCGGCCTTTTCCGCACGCGCCTTTCCCTTCCGCGCCCGCGCCAAGTTGACCACTTTGCTCACGGCTTGGGACCAATCATATTCTCGGGCCGCACAACCTCGGCAAACCGCTCTTCGGTGACAAAGCCAAGACGCACGGCCTCCTCTACCAAGGTTGTGCCGTTTTTATGCGCGGTCTTGGCAACCGTTGTCGCATTGTCATAGCCGATTTCCGGCGCGAGCGCGGTGACCAGCATCAGCGATTCGCGCATTAGTTTGTCGATACGCGTCTCATCCGCAGAGAGACCCGCAATCAAATTGTCGGTAAAGGCGACCGAGGCATCGCCCAGCAATTGCATTGATTGGATGACGTTATAGGCTATTGTTTCATTAGTATTGCACAAAGTTCGGAG
>CAYWNJ010000217.1:0-4862 GCA_964459535.1 uncultured Rhodobacterales bacterium | reverse complement strand
CAATGTCGCCATGATAAAGACCATAATCGTGGTCAGCATCACCTCACGGCGCGTGGGCCAGACGATCTTTGAAACTTCAGCACGGACCTGTTGTATGAACTGAAGTGGATTTGTCGTAGACATGTTAAGATCCCGAATTTCTTTGAAGTTGACTTAGCGACCCCAAGGCTATTCTGCAAGATGTCACCTAAGTGCTGCGCGTCGTCATCCGGCGGATAGATAGAGGCTTAGCAGGAATAAGATCAAAACTCAGTCGCCAGGCTTTCGGGTTACGGCCTATCGCAAACAAAATCTGCTGTTTCGGCCTGCGCCAAGCGCATCAACTCCAGCGGTTCCGCAGAAAAGACATGGTGCGGAGTACCGGCCGCTGCCCAGATGATGTCAAACGCACAAAGCTGCGGGTCAAAAAACGCCCGCGTTGGGGTTAAATGGCCCACAGGTGCTACGCCGCCAATGGCAAAGCCCGTTTGTGCGCGGATCAAGGCTGCATCGGCCTTACCAAGCGGCTCGCCCGCAACTCTTGCTGCTTTCTGAGGATCGACCTGATTGCTGCCTGCGGTTAGAAATAGCACCACATCACCGCTTTGAAGCCCCGCAAAGATGATGGACTTGGCAATTTGATCCACCGCGCAACCCAGCGCCGTTGCAGCGTCTTGGGCCGTGCGGGCCAGCGCGGTTTCGACAATCTGGGTGGAACAACCGGCTGCATCAAGGGCTGCACGAACACGTTTTAAACTTTTGCTCATAGAGGGCAATCTGCCCTGCTCTTGGGCTAAGGACAAGGATTGACCGCAGGTTCTTCCAAGGTAACCCTAGGCCCATGTCCAAGCTTCTGCCTACTCGCATTCCAAAGCCCTTTGACGCCGAAGCCGGTGCGCGCGCGCAGGTGCCAGGGGCGGACATAGCGCAGGCGTCCCTTATCTCAGGTGCCGCAGGGTGCAGCCCCTATTTGGCAGAGTTGATCCGTAAAGAGGCCACCTGGCTCGGCCCTGCGCTGTCTGCGCCGCGCGCGGCTGTGACACAAGAGATCACTGCACTGGCAGAGGTGCCGCCCGATCAACTCTCCGCTGCGCTGCGCCAGGCGAAGCGACGGATTGCCTTGATGGTGGCTTTGGCGGATCTGGGCGGGGCTTGGTCGTTGCAAGACGTCACGGGCACCTTGACCGCGCTAGCAGATGCGGCCTGCGATGCAGCGCTGCGCGCGGCACTTGGAGGTCTTGCGGCACGGGGGAAATTGCCGGGGTTTGGCCCGGATGATTTGGAGGACTGCGCCGGTATGGTGGTCCTAGCCATGGGCAAGATGGGCGCGCATGAGCTAAACTATTCGTCAGATATCGACCTGATTTGCCTTTTCGATGAAACCCGCTTTGACGCATCTGATTTTGCAGAGGCGCGGGCGAGTATGATCCGAGCGACCCGGACCATGACCGCGATGCTTAGCGAGATTACCGATCTGGGCTATGTCTTTCGCACGGATTTGCGTCTGCGTCCCGACCCTTCGGTCACGCCGGTCTGTGTTGGTATGGAGGCGGCAGAGCGCTATTATGAGCGGCAAGGGCGTACCTGGGAACGCGCGGCCCTGATCAAAGCGCGACCTTGCGCGGGTGATCTTGCGGGGGGGCAGGCGTTTCTTGCCCGGCTTGCGCCATTTATCTGGCGGCGGCATCTGGACTTTGCCGCCATCGAAGACGCGCATGATATGCGCCTGGCGATCCGCACACATAAGGGCACAGGCGGGCCGATCACCCTGCCTGGGCATGACATGAAGCTGGGGCGCGGCGGTATTCGCGAAATCGAGTTCTACACCCAAACGCGCCAGTTGATCGCGGGTGGGCGGGATGAAAGCCTACGCCAGCGCGGTACGTTGGCGGGTCTCACGCAACTGGCGCGTAAAGGTTGGACGACCCTAGACCTGGCCAATACGCTGAGCGATCACTACCAAACCCATCGCGCGATTGAGCACCGCTTGCAGATGGTGCGCGATGCCCAAACCCACGCGCTGCCCAAAACGGACGAGGGCTTTGCTCGGCTTGCAGCTATGATGGACACCGATCCAGATACCCTAAAGGTTGACCTGCGTGCACGGCTTGAAGCGGTCCACGAAGGCACGGAGGGGTTCTTTACCCCGCCCGCCGCACAATCTAGCGCGCCGCCGATTGACGAGGACATCACCGCCGCCTGGCCCCGCTATCCAGCGCTGCGCAGTGCCCGCAGTGCTGCGGTTTTCGAGCGGATCAGGCCCATGCTTATGGCCCGCCTTGGTCAAGCGGCGCAGCCCGTCGAAGCGCTGCGCGCGTTTGATGGCTTCCTCGCGGGCCTACCGGCGGGCGTACAGCTTTTCTCTCTGTTTCAAGCCAATCCGCACTTAATGGAGTTGGCGGTTGATATTGTCAGTATCAGCCCGCGCCTTGCCGATTATCTCGCCCGCAATGCCTCAGTCTTTGACGCGGTCATTGCAGGGGATTTCTTTGGCCCTTGGCCCGGCGCCGCAGCCCTTGAACAGGCTTTGACAGATAGGCTAGCGGCAGAAAGCGACTACGAAAGCCAACTCGACACCGCGCGGCGCTGGGTAAAGGAATGGCATTTCCGGGTCGGCGTTCACTTTCTTCGTGGGCTGATCACAGCAGAAGACGCGGCGACCCACTATGCCGAGTTGGCAAGCGCCTGCCTGCGCGCCTTGTGGCCCTTGGTGCAGTCTCATTTCGCCAAGCGTCATGGGCCGCCACCAGGCGACGGGGCCGTCATTCTTGGGATGGGATCGCTGGGCACTGGAAACCTGACCGCTGCATCGGACCTTGATTTGATTGTCATCTATGAGGCGGGGGGCCAAGAGGCGTCGTTGGGCGCAAAACCGCTGCCGAGTCGTACCTATTACGCACGCCTGACCCAAGCGCTTATTACCGCCTTGAGCGCTGCGATGGCGCAGGGGCGCCTCTACGAGGTGGATATGCGGTTGCGCCCGTCTGGCAATTCCGGCCCGGTCGCCACGAGCTTTGCCGCCTTTGAGACGTATCAACAGGAAGAGGCTTGGCTATGGGAGCATCTAGCTCTGACCCGAGCACGGGTCATCGCCGGCCCCGAGCCTTTGGCGGCACAAGTCGAGGATTTGCGCAAGCGCATCATCGCGCAGCCACGCTCGGCCCTTACGGTGCGATCCGACCTGGCGGCGATGCGGGCCCGTATCCAAGCTGCCAAAGGCCCTGCGGGCCCGTGGGAGGCAAAGCTTGGATATGGCCGGATGCAAGAGATTGAGTTGGTCGCCCAAGCGGGTTTGCTCTTGACCCATGATCCCCGCCGCGATGTCGCGCCAGGACTGGAGAATTGCGTCGCGGCTGGGCTGCTTGACGCCGCAAATGTAGGCGACTGCCTCCGTGCTTATAAAATCTTGTTTGACATGCAAATGGTTGCGCGATTGATCAGCTCTTCGGGGTTGAACCCGGATGGGCTTGGTGTTGCGGGGTCGGCATTTTTGCTAAGGGTATTGGGCGCAGAACATATGGACCAACTGGCAGAACGGCTAGACAGCTTGATCCAAGCAGCCGGGCAAAGCGTCGATGCAGCGCTGGGAGCAGACGAATGAAGAAGGGAAATTCTGATGATCCTAAGGGGCTGATCTTCGAAGCCTACCGGATTGAGGGGATCACAGCGTCCGAGTGCAGATCGATATTTCTAGATTGGGCGCTAAGCCTTCCGCTAGAGACTGACATGCGCGCCGTCATCACCCGCTTGCTTGCGCATTACGAAGCGCAAGGGCCGAACCATCCGATGACGACAGTCCTGCGAGATGGGCTGCCGAACCCAACGCAACGAAAACGCCGGGGTGGATGGCGCAGCCGTGCGCGTGATCCGTCTTAGCATAGCAAGCACACCCTAGATTGCATTGATGCCCGGACCGGCACAATATCGCCACATTGTTTCCACATATTTATTTGAATTCGTCAAAATTTTGCAGGAAATGAGATGTATCAGTTTCTCGAAGCAATATTGCTTTTGGGGCAGCCCAGATTTTGAGGACGATATGAAACAGCACGCATTCATTTCATTGGTCGGATTTGCGACCTTGCTGTCTGGTTGTGACGTGCAACCCTATGGCACCCCCTATAATGTTGGAACCCCTTACACGATACCCGGAGCTCAACCAGCGACGCCCGTAGCTGCCCCGGTAGTTGCACCAACGACCCAGGCCTCTGTCGGCAGCGATGTGCGGATCGCGCAGTTTTCCGTGACCGTTCCAAGGGAACTACGGGTATCGGAGGCAGATCTTCTGCTTCCGACAGGTGATATTGTCTGGCACGGCGACCCACCTGGTGATCGATATGCCCAAGTTCAAGCGATATTTGAGGATGCCTTTTCCCAGACTGTATCTCGCTTTGATGGTCGGCGGAGAGTTCGCGTGGACGTTCGCGTGACGAGGTTCCACGGGCTCACGCAGCGCGCCCGCAGGAGCATTGGCGGGGTGCATAACATCGAGTTTGATATTGCCGTCCGCGATGCGCGAACAGGTGACATACTTATCGAACCACGACACGTCATCGCAGATCTGACTGCGCTGGGCGGTGAGGCCGCACGCGCAGCAGAGCTACGCGGCCAGACGCAAAAGGTGCGGATTACAAACTTCCTTGCAGAAGTGCTTCGGCAAGAATTAACTCAGCCTGGTGGTCACCAAACGGCTGATCTCGGCCTTTACCAGTCCCTTAATCATCAGGCGAACTAGGTGTTTGATCCCACAGTTTGATGGTGTGATCCTTTAGTTGGAATGGAAGGAAGCACTAACCTCAAGCTACTCGCAGGATGGCAACGCGCCGACCGTTCCCACGGTCGGCTTGAGCGAGGAGTGGATTGGCAAATATTGATATCAAAAT
>CAYWNJ010000216.1:0-4880 GCA_964459535.1 uncultured Rhodobacterales bacterium | reverse complement strand
GAACGGCGCGGCTGGGCAGTGCCTGTTGCGCGGGAGATATGTTCGGGGCGATGTGTCTCAGGTTAAAGCTCGGACGCTTTAGGGCCCCGCCCCAATCTTGCTTAGAAATTTCAAGCGGCCCTTTTCGCCAAGCCGGTTCAGCAGCGGCAGCAGCGGTCGCATCACGCCAGGAAAGCACGTCGCAAACCGGGCCAGCGCATAGTCGGCCCGCGGCACGTGATATTCCAGCCTCCTCCCCTTAAGCGCGCGGGACACAGCGCGGGCGATTTCTGAGGCCTCAAGCGGGCTGGTGAGGAAATTCAAAACGCTTCCGCCATTCCGCGCCTCATAGCGCAGCATCGGCGTGTCAATCGCGTTCGGATAAATGCAGGACACGTAAACGCCATCCCCGCGCACCTCCTGCGCGAGCGACAGCAGATAGCCGCGCAGCCCGAATTTCGAGGCGGTATAGGCCGCGCTCTCCGGCAGCGCGATCATGCCCGCAGCCGAGACCGTGCCGATGATATGGCCCGTCCCTGCGCGCGTCATCCGCTTGGCAAGTGCCTGGCTGATATGGGCCGCAGCCGTCAAGTTCACGGCGATATGCGCATCAATCACCGCGCGGGGGAGGTCTGCCACCGCGCCTGGATGGATCATACCCGCGTTCACAAATCCGACGGCGATGGGCGCGGCGCTGTCCTCAAGCGCCGTGCAGAGCGTTTCCAAGGCGGCGGGGTCCGCCAGATTGGTGGCGTCAATCATCGCATCGGGGTAAAGCTGCGCAAGCGCGGCCAGCCCCTCTGCATTATGGTCTGAAAGCCAAAGCTGATACCCATCGCCGTGCAACTGAGCGGCGACCGCGCGCCCGATCCCGCCTGCGGCCCCTGTGATGAAGGCTAGAGGTTGAGGTGCCATCTCACGCGGGCCTTGCTACATCGGTATTCTGGGGCGCGCTTTGATAAAAAACCGCCGGTTCGGGCCAGCCAAGCCTTTTTCGCATCGCCGCCATCGCCCGCCGATACGCATCAATATTCGTATAGCCGGTATGCCGAGCACTCTTTACATAGCGCACCTTGCCGCCAAGATCCGGCTCCGACCCTTCGATATAGGCCTGCACCGCACGCCCCGCGCCCTTGGCCTGCGCTTCGATAGCCTTGGCGATCAAAAGCGCCATCTCATCAAAGAGCTTATAGGCCCCCGCATTTGTCTCAACAAAACCGTTTATAAAAAGGCCAGGTTGCGCGGGGTTAAAGATCTTCATGAAGGTTTGCGGGCGGCTATTTTGCCACTCATAGCACGCTTCATCCAAGTAAGGCAGTTTCCAGTCATACCCCGTGGCGAGGATAATCTTATCAACCTGCGCACGCGTGCCGTCCTCAAAGATCACATCTTTACCGTCGAGCCGCGCGATGTCCGGTTTGGCGATCAGATCGCCATGTTGCATGTAGTGCAGCACTTGGGTGTTCAAAATCGGATGGCTCTCAAAGACGCGGTGATCGGGTTTTTGCAAACCTAAGCGCGTTAGGTCTCCGTTCAGCAGACGCAACATCAAGCCAAAAATGCGTTGGCTCAGCCAGATCGGCATCCAAGACGATTGCGCGCCAAATACATCCGCCGGAATACCAAAGATGTTTTTGGGCACAAAGTGATAACCCCGGCGGATACTGCAATAGGCAGCGTTTGCAGCAAACGCCGCATCACAGGCGATATCGATGCCGGAGTTTCCAGCCCCCACAACCAGCACGTTTTGACCTTGCAGGCTTGACGCGTCGGAATAGTCAACCGAGTGAATGATTTCCCCGGTAAAGCTCTCTTCTCCGTCCAGCGTGGGACGGTTCGGATACCAGTTGGTGCCAGAAGCGCCGACAACCCAGCGATACTGTCCAGCGTGCTCTTGCGCATTCTGACGATACCGCACGACCCATGCGTCGCCGTCCCGCTCGATCTTTGTGACGGGGCTCGAGAAGGAGATGCTATCATAGAGCCCATAGGTCTGTGCAAAACTGCGGATATACGCAAGGATTTGCCGGTGCGACGGATAATCCGGGTAGCTTTGCGGCATCGAAAATGCCTCATGACCCGACATCGTTTTGGACGAAATGAAATGCGCCGAGCGGTACATGGGCGATCCCGCATTTTCCGGGTCCCAAATTCCGCCCACATCATTGTGTTTTTCAAAGATGGTGAACGGAATACCGATTGTTTTAAGGGCGCGCGCCGTGGAAAGGCCAGCAGGCCCGGCACCGACGATCGCAACGTGATCTTGCATGGTATTACTCCACGAAATCTGAATAATATTCAGGTATTAAGTTGACCCGGGCGAGTCGTCAATATAAATCTGAAAATAAGTCAGATTTAGGCAGGCCATGACACAGGACCTCTCACATCTCAGAGCCCCAACGCAGAAACGTAGCATGAAGCGGGTGAACTTGATCCTTGAAGCGGCGCGCGTCTTGATTGCTAAGCATGGTAGCGCCGGTCTGAAAATACAGGACATTGCGAAAGAGGCCGGCGTGACGGCCGGGTCGATGTACCAATACTTCCCGAACAAGGCGGCAATCATTCAAGCGCTTGGGCAGCGTTATCTTGATGAAACCGCTGGAATGATTGAGGCGAGCCTGGCCCCACCCCCAAAGAATGCGCAAGAGTTTCTGACGCGCGTAGACGGGATATTTGATGCCTACTATCAGCTTCACGTTGCAGACCCGGTCATTCAGGATATTTGGATGGGCACACATGCAGATAAAACCCTGCAAGCGATCGATGATGCAGATACGCTCCGCAACGCGGAAGCCATATATACCTGCTGCGCACCTTTGTTTGTCGTAGGCAGAGAGCGGGAGATCAAAACCGCAATCTTGCTTTGCCTAAAATGCGCCAATACCGCACTGCGAGTCGCGTTAGATCAAAGCCCCGATGATGCCGAGATGACAGTTTCTTCATTTAAGGAGATGATAGCGGCGTTGCTGTGCAAGTTTTTGAAATAGAGCGTGATACTCGAACTTTGACGATGAATTCCATATTCTAGACATGTCGGGCAATGAACGGGTGGCGCAGCTGAGACGGATACGTTGACCTCGGTTCGGGCCATCTCCGTATGGATCATTCGAAGGGTGAGTTCGAGCGTGACCGCGCCCATATCAACCCAAAAAAATGGCCCGGCGCGTAAAGCAACCGGGCCAAGATCGAAGGTGAGAGGAAGGAGCTCAGCCTTTCGAGAATTCAGGATAGGCTTCCATGCCCAGCTCAGCCATGTCGAGGCCGGTGACCTCGTCTTCTTCGCTGACCCGAAGCCCCATCGTTAGGTTAAGCACAACCCATACGATGCCAGATGCCACGACCGTGAACACACCAACCACGATGATTGAGTAAACCTGTGTGACGAGTGACGCATCGGAGTTGGTAAGGACAACCGCGATTGTGCCCCAGATGCCTGCAAAGAGGTGAACAGGGATCGCGCCGACAACATCGTCGATCTTGAGACGGTCCAGGAATGGCACCGCAAAGACCACGATCACGCCGCCTACGGCGCCAATCAGCGTTGCCGCGCCCAGCGACGGTGTCAAAGGCTCAGCCGTGATCGAGACCAGCCCAGCAAGCGCGCCGTTCAAGATCATGGTCAGATCTGGCTTGCGATAGAGGATCTGAGTCAGGATCAACGCAGCAATCGCACCACCTGCCGCAGCCGTATTGGTATTGGCAAAGATGCGGCTGACATCTGCGACATCCCCAACAGTGCCCATCGCGAGTTGCGAGCCGCCGTTAAAGCCGAACCAGCCGAGCCACAGGATGAATGTCCCAAGCGTTGCCATCGACAGGTTCGAGCCGGGCATTGGCACGGTCTTGCCGTCTTTGTACTTGCCAATCCGGGGACCTAGGACCAGCGCGCCAACCAGGGCAGCCCAACCGCCGACGGAGTGCACAACAGTGGATCCCGCGAAATCAAGAAAGCCCATCGCGTCAAGGAAACCGCCGCCCCACTTCCAGCTTGCTTGCAGCGGGTAGATGACGGCTGTCAGAACGATCACAAAGATCAGGAATGGCCACAGCTTGATCCGCTCTGCCACGGTCCCCGATACAATCGACGCCGTCGTCGCGCAGAACATCAGCTGGAAGAAGAAGTCTGAGCCGGTTGACGCATATCCATAGTCATCCGCCGCATCCGCTGTCACGCCTACAGCCTCTAGGACCCCATAGCCCCAAACACCAGAGAGCACGCCGTCAATGGACCAGGTTCCCAGCGGGTACATCAGGTTATATCCGACCAGATAGTAGAAAATCGCCGCGAGCGAGAAGAGCGCGATATTCTTTGTCATCTGCATCGTGACGTTCTTGGAGCGGACCAAGCCGCCTTCGAGCATGGCAAAGCCAGCAGCCATCCAGAACACCAAAAACCCGCCGATGAGGAACAAGAGCGAGTTGAAAATAAAGACCGAATCGGTCGACGCATTCACACCCGGCACAGGACCATCCTGGGCAAGGGCGAGGCTGGGCAGTAGGCTAAGTGCCGAGGCTGCAATCAGCGAGTAAGTCGTTTTCATATGTCCGTTTTCCCTTATCGAAGTGCCGCTTCAGAGCGCGTCTTCGTTTGTTTCGCCGGTGCGCACGCGCATGGCTTGTTGTACATCCAGCACAAAGATCTTGCCGTCTCCGATCTTGCCCGTCTGCGCAGTCTTCGAGATGACATCGACAATCTGGTCAGCCATCGCATCGGCAACCACAATCTCGATCTTGATCTTTGGTACAAAATTCACAGCGTATTCCGCGCCGCGGTAAATTTCAGTATGACCGGACTGCGAGCCAAAGCCCTTAATCTCGGTCACCATCATGCCGCGCACGCCCGCTTCGGTCAGCGCTTCGCGAACCTCCTCGAGTTTGAACGGCTTGATCGTTGCGATGAT
>CAYWNJ010000215.1:0-4904 GCA_964459535.1 uncultured Rhodobacterales bacterium | reverse complement strand
AGCGGAGACAGGATCAAATTGAAGTCCGCAGGCTATATCTCCTGCAATACAAGAATCTTTGGCTGAACCACTCAGTCCTTCGAAGCTGCGCTAACCGACGTAGCGTTGGATGAAGTCAAGGCCCTTACGAGTCGAGCTTTTGCTCTGCCGCCCTCTTTGCCAGCTCGTTCCGGTACATCGACAAAAAGTCGATATTCTCCAGGTTAAGCGCTGGAAAGCCCCCATCCCGTGTGATGTCACTGACCACCCGGCGCAAGAAGGGGAAGATCATGCGGGGGCATTCGATCATCAAAAACGGATGCATCTGCTCTTCCGGCACGTTCTCAATGTGAAAAATGCCAACATAATCCATCTCAAGCACAAAAAGAACGGCGTCGCCGTCCTTGGCCTTGCTGGTCACGTTTAGCTTAATCGACGACTCGTATTGATGCTCGGTCGAGCGCTTTTTCGCATCAAGGTTTACCTGCACTTGAACATCGGGCTGAATATCAGACGGCGCACCTTTTTGGGCCATAATGTTTTCAAAGGATAAATCACGGACAAACTGCCCCAAAACACGCATGTTGGGGGCTGGTTTTGTCGCCTCTTCTTCGGCCATTATGCTATCTCCAAGATATCTAAAATTTTTCCCGCTCTAACAGAGCTTTCCGGGGCGCTCAATGCCGTGTCCAACCCGAGGGCGGGCCCGATTCCGTTTTTGTTGGATCAATTTCGTGAAATTCACCCTCAATCACCGTATCACGCCCCGCGCGCCCATCGCCGCCCGGCGCGGCGTGCATGCGAATACGCCCGCTGATTTGCTTGAACAACCAAAGGCGAATCCCCGGCACCAACAGCGCAAAGCCCACCGCGTCGGTGAAAAACCCAGGGGTAAGCAATAATGCGCCTGCAAAGAGGATCATGGCCCCGCTGGCTAAGGCCTCGCTTGGATCCTCCAGCCGCGAAAAGTCGGTCCGTACCCGGTGCAGCGTGGCAAGCCCTTGATGACGCACCAGAATTCCGCCTGAGATCGCAGTAACAATGACGATAAGCAGCGTTGCCCAAACGCCAAGAATGCCGCCAACTTGGATGAATAGCGCGATTTCGACCAGCGGAACCGCAAGAAATGCAAGGAATAGCCACATATATGTTCACCCTTTAGAGCACATCGGTGGACTCGCGCGCCCACCGCTCCTAAATAGTGGCTCTGATAGAATGTTACCACCAAACACTCTAAGGGGTGATTTCATATGAATGGACCGGTCCTCCAGCTTCTTGTGCTTCTTGGCATCGCGATTTTCCTGATTATGCGGCTGCGCAGTGTGCTTGGAACGCGGGAAGGGTTTGAAAAGCCCCCTATGCCCGATGATCAAGGACGTCGGAGTGCCGTCCCAGAGCTTGAAGTTATCGAGGGCGGCCCAGATTTGGATATCGTCGATCACGTGGATGAAGACAGCACATCGGCCAAAGCCTTGGCCGAGATGAAACGGCTAGAACCCTCGTTCAACGTGGCCGATTTCCTCCAAGGGGCGCGCGGTGCGTATGAAATGATCGTAATGGGCTATGAGAACGCGGAACTGTCCCAGATCCAGCCCTTCTTGGCCGAGGATATCTATGAAAGCTTTGTTGACGGTGTCGCAGCGCGCGAAGATCAAGGGCTGACCATCGAGGCAAACTTTATCGGTGTGCGCGAAATGAAACTGGTGCAAGCCAGCCTTAACCCGGATACAAAAGAGGCAGAGATTTCAATCCGCTTTGTCGCAGAGCTGACAAGCGTCGTGCGCGACAGCGAGGGCGAGGTCGTCGAGGGCAGCGACACAGACATAAAACGGCAGAAAGACACATGGTCATTTGCACGCATCATGGAGTCAGACGATCCAAATTGGCTTTTGGTCTCAACAGACGCGTGACGCTGCGCCTTTTTGTCCTTGTTATCGGTGTTATCGGGCTGGTCTCGCCGCTCGCTGCCGATACGAGCTATCGGGTTTTGTCATTTGATCAGCTGGATGGCTGGGAGCAGGATGATCATACCTCGGCGCTTGGTGTGTTTCGCAACACTTGCCCGGATATGGAGGCGGATGATTGGCTTGCCCTTTGCGCGTTTGCCGATGGGGGGCCGACGGCGAAATCCTTCTTTGAGCTTTTCTTTCGCCCGGTCTTGATCGAAGACGGCAATGCGCCCCTCTTTACCGGCTATTTCGAGCCTGAACTGAACGGCTCGCGCACCCGCACCGGCCCGTTTCAGCACCCGGTTTACAAAATGCCGCCCGAGGCGCGGCGCATTCGGCCTTGGCTGACCCGACGCCAAATCTTGCAGGGCAGTGCGATGCAAGGGCGCGGTCTTGAGATCGCGTGGGTTGACGACCCGGTCGCGCTATTTTTCCTTCAAATCCAAGGCTCTGGACGTATCCGGTTGCAAGATGGTAGCCTTATTCGGATTGGCTTTGCGGGCGCGAATGGGCACTCCTATCGTTCTGTTGGCTCCGAGCTGGTCCGGCGCGGTGTTTATCGACCGCATCAGGTGAGCGCTCAGGTGATTAGCAACTGGGTCCGGCGTAACCCAGTCGCGGGGCGTGAGCTTTTGTTCACAAACCCGTCTTATGTCTTTTTTCGGGAAATTACCGACCTCCCCGAGGTTCTTGGACCCATTGGGGCAATGAGCCGTTCGATTACAACGATGCGATCCATCGCGATTGATCCGCGCTATGTCCCGCTTGGCGCGCCGGTCTGGGTCGAAAAGGACGGTGAGGAGCCCTTGCGCCGGTTAATGATCGCTCAAGACACGGGGTCAGCGATTAAGGGGGCACAGCGCGCGGATATCTTCTTTGGTACTGGTGATCTTGCGGGGCAGCGTGCTGGCAAACTGCGTGATCCGGGCCGAATGTTGGTTCTGATGCCGATCCAGCGTGCTTATGCTTTGGTGTCCGAGAGCGCGCAATGAAGGGCCGAAAGCCGACGGCGGATGAGCTTTCGCTTTGGAAACAAGCAAATAAACAGACTGAGATTTATACGCACCGGGCCGAGGAAGAACCCAAAGAGCTTCCTACATCCTTGATCCCAAAGAAGGTTTCGCCGATCTCAACGATACCAGCCCGGCTACCAGGGCCCATTTACCAACCCAAAGTCGAACGGATTCCAGACATTTCCGAACATCTTACCGCCCAGACCCCCGCGATGGACCGCAAGCGCTTTACGCAGCTCAAGCGCGGTCAGCTGCGCCCGGAGGCCAAGCTTGACTTGCACGGGATGACCCAAGAGCGCGCGCATGGCGCGCTGGCCCGGTTTATCTCCTCGGCGCAAAGCTCGGGCAAGCGGTTGGTCCTGGTCGTGACGGGAAAGGGCAAGGATCGGGACGCGGGTGGGCCTATCCCCGTTCGGCGCGGCGTGTTGCGTCATACGGTGCCGGAATGGCTGTCGATGCCGCCGCTCTCGGCGCATGTGCTGCAAATCGCAACGGCGCATCGCAAGCACGGGGGCGAAGGTGCCTATTACGTATATCTTCGCCGATCACGCGCGTGAGGCGGCGGGCGCGCGTCTGCCAAAGAGGTAAATCCCGACCCCCATACAGGCGGTGCAAAGCAGAAAATAGGCGGCAACAAAGAGATATTGCATCTCTATTCCGATCCCAAGGTCTATGCCGAGCCCCGTGATCCCCGGTCCAATAGCCGAGCCAAGCACCATCACCGCCGCCGCAAGTGCCTTAATCGCGCCAAGGTGTTTTGTGCCATAAAACTCGGCCCAAAAGGCGTTGGGCAGGGTCGCGTTTCCGCCGGTGGTCATCGCTAGGAACAGCAATCCGATGACGATCCCGCTTGTGCTTTCTGCCAGTGAAAACATGACAAAAGCCGCGACCATAGGCAATTGATAATAGGGCAGCAGGCGCTTTGTGCCCAGCCGATCCAGCGCCCAACCTGAAAGGATCATCCAGACCACGCTAAAAAGCGTATAGGCCGGGAAGAGCGCGACAAGGTGCAAATGCGAGACCTCTTTGACGCCGGCAAAGTGAACTTGATGAAAGAAAAACGCGGTGTTGAAGGCCGATGGCCCGAGCAACGCCGGTATCATCAGCCAGAATAACGGATGACTAAGCGCGCGCCATCGGCTCCAATGCAGGTTGTCCATGCCGGGCAGGCTTGAGCTTTCAGCGATGGCTTTCGGGGTCCGCTCATTTCTAAGCAGGGCGATCAGCGCTGGGATACCGGCCAATGTGATCAGCCCCGCCAGCAGCCAAAGGAGCCGCCAATCAAAGAACAACATCAAGGCGACAAAGCCGATGGGCAAGAGGCTCTCCCCAATGGAAAACCCTAGGGTTGCAATCGAGAGCGCCTTGCCGCGATTGGCGTTAAACCAGCGCGACATGGCGACAATCGCGATATGGCCTGTCATGCCTTGCCCGGTCAGCCGCAAGGCGAATATGACCAAAGGTAGGAGTGCGACCGCCGGATTGAGCGCCATAAAGAGGCAAGCTGCGCAAAGCAGGGCTAGAATAACTGGCCCAAGTCTGCGCACGCGGTAATGGTCGGTCAGGCCACCTGCCCAGATCATCACCAGCGCCGAGGCGCCCGTGCCGAGGGTATAGATCCCGCCCCACGCGCCGTGGCTGAGCGAGAATGCCTCTTGGATTTGCGCTGCGAAGATCGAGATAAAGAAGGTTTGCCCGAAGGAGGAGAGGAATGTGAGGATCCCGCCAGCGGCCAACCAAGGCAGGTTCGCGCGCATAAATGAAAACATCGCAGCCTATCCCCAGCCAAGTGCGCAATCCATGCGCCTTGATCCTCATAACAAGCCCTGTGGAAGCTTGTCAAAGTGGGGTATGTGATTGAGGTTTGCCTAAAGCCTCCGACCTTTAACCTGAGGCGTCCAACGGTATTTCGAATAGCGCCGTTCCGAGGGGTGGCGCAATCGCGCCGCCCCGTGGGGGCGGA
>CAYWNJ010000214.1:0-4920 GCA_964459535.1 uncultured Rhodobacterales bacterium | reverse complement strand
CGAAAGCCAGACCGCCCCCCGGGCTGGCTTTTGGGCTAAGCTTGGTGCTTCGCTTAGGTGTCGCGCCATGGTTGCTGCCATAAATCGCGCAGAATTGAGGTCGCGATCGCCATCCCGCAGTCTGGCTTTCGCCCGGCTCTGTGCGCTGTGGCAAGTCCGCTCAAGGCCAATTATGCCTCAGGTTCAAACCGAAACGCTATAATTTGATTTTGTGTTCCAACCGTCCCGCTTTGCTCAAGCCGCCCGTCAAACCCTAGGTTTGCCTCCGGCAAAACGGGGCGGTCGGCGCGTAGCCATCCTGCGGATGGCTGGGGGCTAAGCAAAATTTAATCGTTAGGCTATTGAAGGCCGGGCGCTCACGCAGCGGATTTTACCGGCGTTCCGGCGTAAATTTCATCGTCAACTCTGACGCATACGCGGCCATCAGGTAGCTTTTTGACAAAGAGACCTTGCACCAACACTGAGCTTCCCAATTGTATTGTATAAAGCATCTATGGTGCCTCTTAGAACGACCTCACCCTATTGTTAGCAGATCAAATTAAAATGTCATGCAGATTCTCGTAAAATGATATAATTCGCCACAATTATTTCACTTTTTCATACCCAATCACGCAAAATCGGGACGATGGGCAGATCAGCGGGCGGCATGGGATAGTCCTTCATATCGCGCGGACGCACCCACTTTAGCACTTGCCCTTCCCGCGCCATCGGTACCCCTTCCCATTTGCGACAGGCAAAAAGGGGCATCAGCAGGTGAAAATCTTCGTAGCTATGACTGGCAAAGGTCAGCGGCGCGAGGCAGGATTGCCAGGTGTTGATGCCCAGCTCTTCATCCAACTCGCGGATCAAGGCGGCCTCGGGCGTTTCTTGCGGCTCGACCTTGCCGCCGGGGAATTCCCACATCCCGGCCATGGATTTACCCTTGGGCCGCTGCGCCAGCAAAACCCGTCCATCCACGTCGATCAGCGCCACGGCAGAGACCAGAACAATCCGCATTACGAGCGATAATCTGCATTAATGTCAATATATTGATGCGTCAGATCGCAGGTCCAAACCCGCGCCTGGCCATCGCCGAGCCCCAAATCAACACGCAGACATAATTCAGAACGCTTCATATAGCGCGCGGCCTCTGCCTCTTGATAGGTTGGGGCAACCCAGCCCTCTGTCGCGACCAGAATATCGCCAAACCAGATCTGCAAACGATCCCGATCCGCGGGCGCGCCCGATTTGCCAATCGCCATCACAACCCGGCCCCAGTTTGGATCCTCCCCTGCAATCGCGGTCTTAACCAGCGGCGAATTCGCGATGGAAAGCGCGTGCGTCCGGGCATCGCCAGCGGTTTGCGCGCCGGTCACGACGACCTCAACCAGCTTGGTCGCCCCCTCGCCATCGCGCACAACTTGCAAGGCGAGATCCTGCATAACCGCTTGTAACGCGTCGGCAAAATCTTCGCTGTCGGTGACATCGACGCCAGACGCCCCGGTGGCAGCGACAAGAACGGTATCCGATGTCGAGGTATCACTATCGACGGTGATGCAGTTAAAGGTGACATCGGTCGCGCGACCGACCATGTTTTGCAGCTTGTCTTGCGCGATCTGAGCGTCCGTAAAGATATAGACCAGCATCGTCGCCATATCCGGTGCGATCATGCCAGACCCCTTGGCAATACCTGCAATCGCAACGCTACGATCCCCGATTTTGACCTGTTGGCTAGACCCTTTGGCGTAGGTATCGGTCGTCATAATCGCATGGGCCGCAGGCTTCAGCCCCTCTGGGCTAACAGCGCTGGCAAGCGCGTCCAGCTTTGCGGTGATTTGATCATGGGGCAATGGCTCGCCAATCACGCCGGTCGAACTGGTAAAGACGCGCGCGGCAGGCACACCCGTGGCCTTGGAGACTGCGGCGCAGATTGCATCGACGGAGGCCTGCCCATGCCGCCCGGTAAACGCATTTGCGTTGCCCGCATTCACCAAAATGGCGGCGCCCTCAGTGCTATCCGTTTGCGTAATTTTGGCCTGGCAATCCAGTACCGAAGCGCTCCGCGTGCTCGATTTGGTAAATGTCCCAGCAAGCGTCGTGCCGGGATCAAGCAGCGCCAGCATGACGTCATCGCGCCCGACATAGCGAATGTTAGCAGCCGCACTAGCAAGCCGCAGCCCCGCGATCACCGGCAGATCAGGAAACCGCGCGGGGGCAAGAGGGGATCGGGGTGCGCTCATTGAAGCAGGTCAAACTGGCCAATCAAGCTGGCATCCAACGCCTCCGCGCCGCTGCGGTCGATCTTGGCCGCTTTGGTCAATTCAGCAAGCCGGAGTTCTATCACGCTTTCACGTATTCTGTTTTCGATCTCCAAACGCACCTCATCCAAAGTTGGGATCGTTTTGTTGCGCTTATCGTTCAGTTTTATCACATGCCAGCCAAATTGTGTTTGGACCGGGGCCGACACCTCGCCCGCCTGTAGCGCAATCACTGCGGCTTCAAAATCCGGCACCATGGCGCCCTTGCCAAACCAACCGAGGCCGCCGCCGCCAGGACCAGAGGGGCCGGTGGATTTCTCTTTCGCGAGCGTGGCGAAATCCGCACCTGACCCAAGCTGATCAACGATCACCTGCGCCTCTTCTTCGGTTTCGACCAGAATATGCGAGGCGTTATACTCGTCCGAGGGCTCGGCATCGGCGTATTCGCTGTCGTAAATCTGAGCGACCGCATCCTCGGTGACCGCACGCGCAAGAAGCGCGTCGACAAACTCATTTGCTGCCAGCGTGCGGCGCTCGTTCTCAAGCTGCAATTGTGCGCGCAAGGACAGTTCACCATGAAAATTCTGCTCTAGAACCGTCTGCTGAATCAGCTGATCTAAGATCCCGGGAAACAGCACCTCGGCCGGAAGCTCTTGGAACTGTTGCGGGAGCCTTTGGCGCGCAATCAGCATGTGACCCAGCGTAATCTCTGCATCGTTGACCGTCGCGACGACCGTATTGGCATTGGGCGCGTCCTGCGCGTAGCCGGGTTTTGCAAAGGCAAGGCCGATTACCAAGAGCGAAATTAGCGGCAGACGCATTATCATTTTTCCTTGATTCAAGCGGCGCAGGGGCCGCGACATTGACACTGTTTCTCTGGACCCTTACATCGCGCGAGGGCGCGGTGTTGACCGAAAGCTCCTGCGCATATCTACGAGTTGCGCGCGGGCCGGGCAAGCAGATCTCACGCCCGCCATGATGTTTGCTGGAGAACGCATGCTGGGTTTCGGAACGCTTGCCAAAAAAGTCTTTGGCACCCCAAATGATCGCAAAGTAAAATCGGTCCGCCCTTTGGTCGAAAAGATCAATGCGCTTGAGCCAGAGTTTGAAGGGCTCAGCGATGCGGCGCTGATTGAACGGACCGAAGCACTGGCAGAACGGGCAAAAGCGGGCGAAAGCCTGGACGCGCTCCTACCCGAAGCCTTTGCAAATTGTCGTGAGGCGGCGCGGCGGGCCCTGGGCCTACGCGCCTTTGACACCCAGCTGATTGGCGCGATTTTCCTGCATCAGGGGAATATTGCTGAGCAAAAGACCGGGGAGGGCAAGACCCTCACCGCGACCTTTGCGGCCTATCTGAACGCGCTGACCGGCAAGGGCGTGCATATCGTCACGGTGAACGAATACCTGGCCAAGCGCGATGCCGAATGGATGGGCAAGGTGTTCTCGGCGCTTGGGATGACAACCGCCTGCGCCTATAGCGGGATGGAGGACGAGGCAAAGCGCGCGGCGTATCAGGCAGATGTGACCTATGCCACGAATAGCGAGCTGGGCTTTGATTATCTGCGCGACAATATGAAGGCCGAGTTGAGCCAGGTTTTTCAGCGCGATCACAACTACGCCATTGTGGACGAGGTCGATAGCATCCTGATCGACGAGGCCCGCACGCCGTTGGTGATTTCGGGGCCCACCCAAGACCGCTCGGATATGTATGTCTCGATTGACGGCATCATCCCCGAGCTTTCGCCCGAGCACTACGAAGTTGACGAGAAAACGCGCAATGTGACCTTCACCGATGAGGGGAACGATGTGCTTGAGCAAAAGCTGCGGGCGCATGGGCTGCTTGAAGAGGGGCGCACCCTCTACGATCCTGAAAGCACGACGCTGGTGCATCACGTGAACCAGGCGCTGCGGGCGCATACGCTCTTTACCCGCGACAAAGATTATATTGTGCGCAATGGCGATGTGGTTCTGATTGATGAGTTTACCGGGCGCATGATGGCGGGGCGTCGCCTTTCCGAAGGGCTGCACCAGGCGATTGAGGCCAAAGAGAACGTCAATATTCTGCCCGAAAACGTAACGCTCGCCTCGATCACGCTGCAAAATTACTTCCGCCTTTATGGCAAGCTGGCCGGGATGACAGGCACCGCCGCAACCGAAGCCGAGGAGTTTAGCCAGATTTACGGCCTTGGCGTGATCGAGGTGCCAACCAACAAGCCCATCGCGCGCATTGACGAGGATGACCGGATCTACAGCACCGTGCGCGAAAAGCACGAGGCGATGATTGACGAGATCAAGACCGCGCATGAAAAACAGCAGCCGATGCTGGTGGGGACGACCTCGATTGAAAAATCCGAGATCTTTAGCGCGCTACTCAAGGCCGAGGGCATTGCCCATAATGTGCTAAACGCGCGCCAGCATGAGCAAGAGGCGATGATTATCGCCGAGGCGGGCAAGCTTGGCGCGGTGACCATCGCGACAAATATGGCCGGGCGCGGCACCGATATCCAATTGGGCGGCAACGTTGAGATCCGCGTGCAAGAGGCTTTGGCCGCTGATCCAGAGGCTGATCCAGAGGCCCTGCGCACGCAGATCGAGGCCGAACACGAGGCCGAAAGGCAAAAGGTGCTCGATGCGGGCGGCCTTTTTGTGATGGCGTCTGAGCGGCACGAAAGCCGCCGGATCG
>CAYWNJ010000213.1:0-4922 GCA_964459535.1 uncultured Rhodobacterales bacterium | reverse complement strand
AGCTGTCTATCCGCATCAAGATTGGTGACTACGATTTGTATGCGTCTGGCTTTTAGGGGTCTGATGCCGGAGGGGGCAGAATAGTACGCTAAGGTGCTTTGATCACTTTCTGGGCCACCTGTATTCGCCGGTGAGAATGATGTGGGCCCATCCAAGTGGCGAGATGTGCGCCAGCAGGTCGGGTGAGCAATCCAAGTTGACGCCACGACGCCCGGCGACAGCGTGACCGAGGTGCTTGGTGTTCCAGTATATGATGATGGCGGCGAGCAGGTTCAGCCCGGCCATACGGAAGTGCTGTCCTTCGGTTGTTCGGTCGCGAATTTCACCCTGGCGACCGATACGCAGAGCATTCTTGAGGGCATGATGGGCTTCACCTTTGTTGAGGCCGATCTGGGCACGGCGCTGCATGTCGGCATCGAGCAGCCAGTCGATGATGAACAGTGTCCGTTCGACCCGTCCGATTTCCCGCAATGCGACCGCAAGATCGTGCTGCCGGGGATATGCCGAGAATTTCCGCAAAAGTTGGCTTGGTGGCATGACTCCCACCGCCATGGTGGCCGCGCTGCGCAGGATGTCAGGCCAGTTCGAGGTGACAACGGGTTCCCTGATCTTCCCGCCGATCAAGCCTTTCAGCTCTTTCGGGCAGGATGCCGGATCGAAGAGGTAGAGGCGCTTGGATGGCAAATCCCTGATGCGGGGAATGAACTGGAAGCCGAGAAGAGCGGTGACGGCGAAGACGTGGTCAGTGAAGCCGCCTGTATCGGCATACTGCTCTCTGACCTTTCGCCCGGCGTCGGTCATTAACAGGCCATCGAGAATGTAGGGCGCTTCGTTCACTGTGGCCGGGATGGTCTGGGTGGCGAAGGGGCCAAACTGGTCGGAGACATGGGTGTAGGCTTTCAGCCCGGGTTCATGGCCGTATTTGGCGTTGATTAGGTTCATCGCCTCGCCTTGGCGCGTGGTGGGGAAGAACTGCCCATCACTGGACGCGGTGATGCCGCCGCCCCAGAACCGGGCCATCGGCAAGGCAGATTGGGCTTCGATAACTGTGGCCAGGGCGCGTGCCATCGCCTCGCTTTCGACATGCCACCGCGACAGGCGCGAGAGCTGGAAGAAGTCGTGCGAGGTTGTGGCCCCGGCCATTTGGCTGAGGCCAAGGTTCAACCCTTCAGCCAACAGCACATTCAGCATGCCGACCCTGTCCTTGCACGGCACGCCTGTGCGCAGATGGGTGAAAGCTTCGGTAAAGCCGATCTCGTCATCCACTTCGAGCAGGAGGTCGGTGATCCTGATTTCCGGCAGGCGGTTATAAAGATCAAGCACCATGGCATCGGCCTCTTCGGGGACAGCGGCAGTCAGCCGGTCTATTTTGAGGATGCCGTCTTCGATTGAACCTCCCGGAATGGCACCCGCCTTGGCGGCACGGGCCAGCCGCTGCAAACCATCGGTCAAGCGAGAGTTTCGATCTGCCAGCCAGATTTCCGGTTCGAACGGCATGGCCAATCTGGGTGTGGCGCGCGCAACGTCAGCCGGAACCAGCGCGTCTTTGAGATCACCATACCGGCGGGAATGTGCGAGCCAGATATCGCCAGACCTGAATGCATCGCGGAGGTGACATAGGACAGCGACTTCCCAAAGCCGGTTTCCATCGTCGTTATTCAGGTGCCGATACCATTTTGAGGTGCGGCGCAAAAAAGTCAGCGGGCGGATGGCCGTCGTTTCGGTGCCCGCAATGATCCTGACTGCGCCCAGCAACGGCTCAGCCACCGGAGCAGGCTGGATATTGAGCACCCGTAGCATGCGCGGCGCATAGCGCCGAAAGCGGTGATATCCGTGAACAACATGTGCCAGTGGATCGGCGGCCAATGTGTCGGTGAGTTGGACCGCAGCGGCGACAAGCCCCTTGAGCGATGACCAGCCGCCAGCATTTTGAACGGCGTCGCTCAGGGGCGCCTGATCTTCATGCGCCTCCAACAGCGCTGATCCGAGGTTCGAGAAGGCCTGCAGCGTGTCCTTCAATACAGCCCTGGCGTCGTTCGCGCTGGCATCACATGCGCGTTTTGCCTCGCGCCATGTCTTTCCGACAATACGATCATGGGTCTCGACCACCGCGTCAGCAATGGCACTGCGCCATTCCAAAGCGCAGACCGCGAGGATGGCAAGGCGGCGGTCGCCTGAAATATCCCGCAGATCACCGGCGAAATACCGTTCCCCTTGTCGTCTGAGGCGGGCAATGCGGTGGGGTGGCACATCGGCCAGGATGGACTTGTCCAGGGGCATGACCTTCAAGAATTCCAGCCGGTCGAGCAGGCGATTCATGTCGGCGCTGTCGTCACTGACACGTCGCCACTTGCCTCGGCGGAGTTCTGGCCCACCTCAAACTGACGCAGCCAGACAAAGCGGGTAACGGAGCTGTCCGCACTTTCGCTCAGCAGGGCATCAAGCCGGCCGCGCATCTCATCATTCAGCCGGTCGGCAATCCGGGTGTCGATCCGTCGCTCGGCAGCGACAAGTGCATCTGCACAAAGACGCTCGATAACCGTGATCCCGGGCAGAATGGTCTGGGTCGCCCGGCACTGTTCCACGAAGCGCCGTGCCAAATCCTCGTTCGACCGGGCAGTTTCGGCTTTGATCTCCAGCCAGATCTTCAGATCGCGCGATCCTCGGCCAGTGAACATCTTGTATCCGTAAAACTCACGCAGAGCGGCCAGGTGTTCACGGCGCGTTTCTTCTCGCGTCGCATATTCCACCAGATCATCAGGCTTCAGTCCGAGTTGCGCAGCCAAGAAGCGCGTCACTGCCGCAGGAATAACCTCGCCTGGTGCCAGCAACCGACCGGGGTATCGCAATGCGCAAAGCTGGAGGGCGAAGCCGAAACGATTATGGGGGCGGCGACGGGCGTGGATGATTTCCAGATCGTCATCCGCCAGGGTGTAATGGCGCAGCATGACCGCTTCGTCTGTCGGCAGATCAAGAAGCACCGCCCGCTGGCGGCCAGTCAGCATTATCCGGCGGGGCATGTGGTTCCTTCCAAGATCATGGAGACGGCTGTCCGTTTGAGGATCGGTCACCGGACAGGTGTCAAAAGGGTTGGCGTGGGCAAAGAAACCACACCTCATCATGTCTCGTATAGGTGGTACGATTTGATTCGCATATGCCACCCCTTAACCGTACACTTGGAGCATGATTGTGACCAAGATTGGCTATGCCCGCTGCTCGACCGACAAACAGGACCTGACCGCACAACGGCAGGCCCTATGCGCCTTGGGGGTATCGGAGGACCGAATCTATACCGACCACGGGCTGACGGGTACCAACCGCGCCCGCCCCGGTCTTGATCAGGCCCTGGCCGCCGTGCGGGAAGGCGACGTGCTGGTCGTGCCAAAGCTGGATCGGCTTGCTCGATCCGTCCCCGATGCACGCGCTATCGCAGAGCGATTAGAGAAAAAGGGCGTCAAGCTCGCCTTGGGGATATCTATCTACGACCCAACGGATCCAATGGGCAAAATGTTTTTTAACATTCTCGCCACCTTTGCCGAGTTTGAGGCCGATCTCATCCGTATGCGGACGAAGGAAGGCATGGCCATCGCCCGTGCAAAGGGAAAACTCCGTGGAAAACAGCCAAAACTCTCTGAAAAACAACAGAAAGAGCTCGCGCGCATGCATGCCACCGGTGACTATTCCATCAGCGATCTGGCAGAGCTGTTCGCGGTATCAAGACCAACGATCTACAGAACCCTGCACCGCACAGGAGCCAAAATCAGCCCTTAGCGTACTATTCTGCCCCCTCCGGCATCAGACCCCTATATGAGCGGCGGCCTCATAAAGATAGGATCGCAACAGCTTGTCGCCGTGACGCGAAATCCTGCCCTGCATGTTAATTTCGCCTGATTGGTATCGTCGTGGGGTCAAGCCGATCCAAGCCGCGGCCGTGCGCCCGGATGGGAAAGCCTTGGTGTCTCCTATAGCGGCCACGAAGGCGACTGCGTTCAAATGGCCAACCCCTGGGACAGTCATAAGCAGTTGGCATCGCTCATCCGAACGAACTTCGGCCCGGATTGAACTTTCGTGCTGAGCCACCTGTTTCCGCGCTACACGCCAGGCTTCCAGTAGTGGCAGGATGACGGACACCAGCCCGGGTTGTTCGGCGAGGTGTTGTTCGACACGGCGGTCAAAGGCCCGCGCCCCTCCCGAACCAGGGCCAGCTGCCATGTTAAAACCAAATAGCCTCAAAGCGCTCCGGATCGCATTGCCCAGATCGATGACCGTCCGCACCAGCGTCGCGCGCGCCCGAAGCAATGCCCGCCTGCGTAGATCACACCAAGGCTTCACACGCACTTCGCGGAACAAACCGGTTCTCAGGAGATGCGCGAGCCCCTCAGCATCGTTTGCATCGGTTTTGTTGACCGTCACCGAAAGCGCGGCGTGTGCTTGGCGTGCATCCATGCAGGCAACGTCGAAACCCAGATCAGTCAGGCCATGGAACAGCCACGAACTCCAGCTGCCCGTTTCAAGGCCAACTTTCTCAAGTTGTTTAGCGTAGGGGTGCAGCACTGTGGCTATGTCTCTCGGGTTGGTCAGCACTTTTCCGCGCCAGACGCACTTCCCAAACACATCAACGATATGAACCTGCGTCTCTTTCTTTGACACATCAAGAGCGGCAAACATGGGCATAGGGCTATCTCCTTCAAGGTTTCTATCCCCGCAGCTTGCACCAACCTCTCGATCTGCGCCGCCGCGATTACCTCATGTATCCACCGACGACCAGGCGACCGCTGCGCAGCTCGACGCGCTGCGCGCGGCCGGATGTGAGCGAGTGTTCGAGGAACGCGCCTCTGGCGGTCGGTGGGATCGGCCGGAGCTGCACCGGATGCTCGATCAGCTCCGGCAGGGCGACGTGCTGATTGTTTGGAAAGAGTGTA
>CAYWNJ010000212.1:0-4922 GCA_964459535.1 uncultured Rhodobacterales bacterium | reverse complement strand
GAGCTATGGCAACGAGGTCTACATTCTGCCCAAGCATTTGGATGAAAAGGTCGCGCGTCTGCATCTTGATCGCATTGGCGTAAAACTGACGCAACTTGACGCGGATCAGGCCTCTTACATCGGTGTCAAACCCGAAGGGCCGTTCAAGCCAGAGCATTATCGCTACTGATCTGCGCCAGGGTCGATTTTCGCCTATTCCTAGAGTGTCCGACCTTAAACCTGAGGCGTCTTGTCCTGAACATATCTCCCGCGCAACAGGCACTGCCCAGCCGCGCCGTTCCGCCCCCACGGGGCGGCGCGATTGCGCCCCCCCTCGGAACGGCGCTATCTGAATTACCGTCGAGTGCCTCAGGTTCAAGGTCGGATGCTTTAGTCTCTCAGGGGCAAGAGTCGAGCGGCTTGACCAGTGTTATAATATAACATATCTCTCACGTCGCCGGAGCGGCGTGGGCCGCTTGGCGATTTGTGCAGAGGATGTGGGCGACGATGGGTGGTGACATAAACGCGCTGCGGCTGCTTCTGATTGGGGCGGGGCCACGGCTTGCCATTGCGGCGCTGATTGTTGCGGCGCTCTGGTTAGGGTATTTTTGGGCCACAGCCACACCGGGCGCGCTATGAGTACGGCGGTTGCGTTTGAAAACCTGACGCTGGGCTATGATCGTCACCCTGCGGTCCACCATCTGCAGACAGAGATTGACGCGGGCAGCTTGACGGCGGTTGTGGGCCCGAACGGCGCAGGCAAGTCAACGCTGCTGAAAGGCGTGACCGGCGCTTTGAAACCACTTGACGGCCGGGTTGAAATACATGGGTTTTCTCGCGATGCGGTCGCCTACCTGCCGCAACAGTCCGAGATTGACCATTCTTTTCCAATGGCGGTTATCGATCTGGTTGCCATGGGGCTCTGGCGCGAGATTGGTCCCTTTGGCGCGCTCAACCGCGGCCAGCGTGGGCGTGTTGAGTCGGCGATTGCGGCGGTGGGGCTGACGGGGTTCGAAAAACGCGCCATCGCCTCTTTGTCCGGGGGGCAAATGCAGCGCGCGCTGTTCGCGCGGCTTTTGTTGCAGGATGCCAAGCTGGTTTTGCTGGACGAGCCCTTTACCGCCATTGACGCCAAAACGATGGCTGATCTTGTCGAGGTGATCAAAGCTTGGCATGGCGAAGGCCGCACCGTCGTCGCTGTTCTGCATGATGACGCGCTGGTACGCGCGCATTTCCCGCAAACGCTTATGATCGCGAGAGAGCTGGTTGCCCATGGCCCGACAAGCCAGGTCCTAACCGCAGAAAACCAGTTCCAGGCGCGCCAAATGTGCGAGGCTTGCGCCAGCACACCGCATATCTGCGGGAAAAGCGCGGCATGATCTGGGATCTTATTTTTGCACCTTTTGCAGATTTTGGGTTTATGCGGCGCGCGCTGCTCGGCTGTATCGCGGTGTCTGTCGGCGCAACGCCCGTCGGCGTTTTCCTGATGCTTAGGCATATGAGCCTAACCGGCGACGCGATGTCTCATGCGATCCTGCCAGGCGCGGCGATTGGCTATTTGCTATTTGGCCTCTCCCTTGGCGCGATGACGGTTGGCGGGCTGATCGCCGGTATGATTGTCGCGCTTGCCACTGGTTTTGTCGCGCGCGCCACGGCCCTGCGCGAGGATGCGAGCCTTGCCGCGTTTTACCTGATCTCCCTCGCGCTCGGCGTCTTGATCGTCTCGACCCGTGGCAGCAATGTTGACCTTTTGCACGTGCTCTTTGGCACGGTCCTCGCGCTGAATAATGAGGCGCTGATCCTGCTCTGCGGGTTTGCAAGCCTTTCTTTGATCACGCTCGCGGTGTTCTTCCGGCCCTTAGTGCTGGAATGCGCGGACCCTCAATTCTTGCGCTCGGTTAGTGGGCTCAGCGCGATCACGCATTTCGTCTTTCTCGCCCTTGTTGTGGTGAACCTTGTGGCCGGGTTTCACGCGCTTGGTACGCTGATGGCTGTGGGGATCATGATCCTGCCTGCGGCGGCGGCGCGCTTTTGGGCCAATGGGATCGCCGGTCTGATCCTAAGCGCTGCGCTGATCGCAATGCTGTCCTGCCTGATCGGACTGCTGATGTCCTATCACTTTAGCCTGCCATCTGGCCCTGCGATTATTCTGGTCGCTGGGATCGGATATGGCCTGTCGCTGTTCTTTGGCCCGGTTGGGAGTGTCATTTCCCAAGCCCTACCGCGCCGACACTTTGAAACCTGAAAGGACCAAAATGCTCTCTCGCCGTCTACTTGTAGCCTCTGCAAGCGTACTCGCTACGCTGTCGCTCACCGCGCCAACAGCCTCCTGGGCGGAGGAACCACTTCCGGTTGTCGCGACCTTCTCGATCCTCGGGGATATGGTTGAGCGGGTTGGCGGCGCGCATATCGCGCTCACAACCCTTGTCGGCCCGGATGGGGATACGCATGTCTTCCAACCAACACCGCAAGATGCCCGCGCGGTTGCCGAGGCGAAGGTGGTGTTCATCAACGGGCTAGAGTTCGAGGGATGGCTTGAACGCCTGGTAGAGGCTGCTGCGTTTCAGGGTCAGACGGTGGTCGCGACCGATGGGATCGAAGCGATTGCCTTTGAGGAACATGATGCGCATGGCGACGAGCATGAGGGTCACGCGGACCATGATGGCCATGATGATCACGACGACGCGCATGCAGATCATGACGACCACGACCATGACAAGCATGACGATCACGACAAGCATGGCGAGGAACATGCCGACCATGACTCGCATGGTGACGAGCATGCGGGCCACGATGATCATGACGATCACGAAGAGCATGGCGATGAGCATGCAGGCCATGACGACCATCACGGGCATGATCACGGGGCTTTTGATCCCCATGCCTGGCAGAGCGTGGAGAACGCAATCCTCTACGTGAACAACATCGCGTCGGGCCTTGCCGAGGCGGACCCGCAGAACGCGGGCGCTTATGAGGCCAACCGCGCCGCCTATGTCGCAGAGCTTGAGGCGCTCGCGGCTGAGGTCGCCGCGACCATGGGCGCAATTCCAGCAGATCGGCGCACGGTTGTGACCTCGCATGACGCGTTTGGCTATTTCGCGGCGGCCTATGATCTGACCTTTGAAGCACCGCAGGGCATGAGCACAGAAAGCGAGGCCTCAGCAGCCGATGTCGCAGCGCTGATCACGCAAATTCGGGCAGAGGGCATCTCGGCCGTGTTTGTCGAGTCAATCACCGACAATCGGTTGATGCAGCAAATCGCGAATGAGACGGGCGCGACAATTGGCGGAACGCTCTACTCTGGTGCGCTCTCGGGCCCGGACGGACCAGCGGCAACCTATGTCGATATGATCCGCCATAACACAAAGACGTTATCCGAGGCGCTTACAAAATAGCTCAAAGCGCGGAAGGGTTGCAAAACCCTTTGAATGAAACGATTTTGGGGGCTGGAAGGTCCCCGAAATAACAGCCTGACGACTGAATGTTGATCATGTTTCTGCTCAGCCGGACCACCCTCGGTCGACTTGAGCAAAGCGAAGGCGGTTGAAGATTGATAAACGTTCGGTCATCAGGCTATAGCAGCCAATCAGAGTGGCATATGACGATAGGCTTTGACAGTTTGGTGACGCGGATCGGGCGCTGCTGCGTGGCGCTGATGGTTCTTGCCACGCCGCTCCAGGCCCATCCGCATGTCTTTGTCGATGGTGGTGTCGATTTTGTGTTTGGGTCCGATGGTCGGCTTGAGAGTTTGCAGGTCACTTGGCTCTATGACCCGTTTGAAACGCTCTACATCCTCTCCTCCAGTGAAATTTCGCTCAACGCTGCGGGCGGTTTGGAGCCAGCGGATCGGCAACGGCTTATCGAACTCCGCAGCAATTGGCCAAGCGATTTTGAGGGCGCCTCGCATCTATCAAGCGCCGAAGCCCCCGTCGGTCTGGCGCGCCCGCATGGCTTTGACGTGGTGCTGATCAACGGCAGGCTTCAAGTCACATTTGAGCGAAACCTTGAACGCCCGATTGACCTGCGCGAGAGCGCGGTTGATGTGGATGTCTATGAGGCCACCTACTTTTATGCGTTCACCGTGACGAACATTCCGCAGCTTTTGGGTCAATCAGCCGATTGCTCGGCCGAGGTTATCCCCTATGCGCGCGACCCGCAGAATAGCGCCCTGGAGCGCGCACTTGCGGCGCTGGGCCGGGAGGAAACACCCGAAGACGCCCGCGTCGGTGCGTATTTTGCCGATCGGATTTCAGTCACATGCGCTTAGGGCTCCTAATAGCTCTGGCGGCGGCGCTGGCCAGCGCGCTTTATTTGATGGTCGAACTTGATGACCTGGCCGCCTGGGCGATTTCTGCGCAGCGCGATTTTCAAAACCAAATGGCGACAGCGATCCACGCCTTGCGTGCAGGGCAAAGCGGCGCGTATCTCGCGCTGCTCAGCGGCGCAGCGGCCTATGGTTTTGTTCACGCTCTGGGCCCTGGTCATGGCAAGTATCTTGTGGGCGGTGTTGGCCTCGGCACCGCCATCTCGACCTGGCGCCTTTTGGGCCTGTCGGTATCGTCGAGCCTGGCGCAAGCGCTTTGGGCCATAATCTTGGTCTATGGCGGGTTCTTCTTGATCGAGGCCAGTGCGCGGCAAATGACGAGCTTAGCCGAAAGCTATCTTGCCCCCGCAAGCTATGCGGCGATTGCCTGTGTCGGGTTGATGCTGATCTGGCGCGGATTGGTTGCGGTGAGGACGGCGCGTCACGCAGCAACTGATTGTGGATGCCACGCTCACGGCCCGACACCTCAGGAAGCGGCCCGCGTCGGCTCTTTGCGGGAGGCGGTGTTGCTGGTGCTCAGCATTGCCGTCCGGCCCTGCACCGGTGCGATCTTTCTTTTGATTATTGCATGGCAGATGGACATTCACGTCGCGGGCATCGCGGCGGTCTTGGTTATGGG
>CAYWNJ010000211.1:0-4926 GCA_964459535.1 uncultured Rhodobacterales bacterium | reverse complement strand
AAACTGGCCAAGATCTTTCCTGCACCGCAGCAAACGCCAAAAGCTTGATCAGGAAGGCACTTGCACCCGGTTCAGCGCACTACTTTCTGCGCCAGCAACACATTGTTTTTCAACAGAATCAGCGGAAAGCCGTCATTCGCTGCGGGTGCTAAATCGCAACGGGGCATCGCAAAAGCCGACATTGGGCAGAGCACCAGAAATTTCCAACTTACGTCACCAATTGCGAACGCCCCCGCTTTCTGCAAAACGGGGGCGCGATATCTTTTTTAGTCAGAGCGCTAGCTCTCTTCGAAAAAGCTACTTGGCCTCTGGCGGGATCAGGTCCTCGGGAACGTCGATGCCCACTTCCTTGTAGTACTTGTACGCTCCGACATGCAGCGGCAGGTTCATGTCATCAAGTCCCCGCTCTGGCGTGATCACGTCCATCCATGCCGCTGCCCCAACGAGTGCCTCACCATTCTCGAAGATCGCCTTCGTGATTTTGTAAGCGTCTTCTTCAGACATGAACTTGTTGGTGCCAAGGCCAACAACCGAATTTACGAGATTGACAGGCTCTTCGTTGACGAGGCCGGTGTAGGAACCCGGCTCAAGCACGGAAAGTTTCCGTCCAGGCACACCCAAAGCCGCCTTGATGCCGTCGGTTTCCATCTTATCCTCTGGCACACCGAGCACCCGGAACTTTCCAAGCGCGGAAAGTTGTTGCAGCTCGGCACTCGGGAATGGCGCGGAAGCGAAATAGACGTCGATCTGACGGTCTTGGAAAGCCTGCTCGGCAGAAGACCAATCAACACTGACAGCTTCAAAGTCCTTCTCTGGGTCCAACCCGCTGACGCCCGAGATGATTTGTCCGATGGTGCGGCGCGCGGCCCCTGAAGGTGGGCCGATGAAGACCTTTTTGCCCGCAATGTCTTCGAGGCTTTTGATACCGGAATCTTCCCAGACGATCGCGTGATACGCGCCAAAGGGATAGTTCAGAATGCTGCGCAGGTTGTCATTCAGCTCAGGCGCGTTTTCCATGTCTTTGTACATGGCCAAATTGTTGCGCATCAGGTGGTTGATGACGACGGCGGTCACGAACAGGTCGAGCTGGTCGTTGGCAGATTCCACTGCTTGCCGCGTGGCGGGTGAGCCAGTTGAAAGTTGGACCGAGTAGTCATGTGCATCCTTGAGGATTTGCGTGACGGCGATGGAAAAGACAGTTGTCGGCGATGACTGTCCCAGTGACGCCATGCTGAACGATGTCTCTTGTGCGGTCGCACCTGTGCCAAATGAGGCGGCCCCCAAAGCGAGCGCGATCGCACCTGCGGTAAAGGTTCTTCTGATCATGGATTTATTTCCTCCCTTGGATGATCTTGTGGTGACGTGAGCCCCGCTTTTGCCGCGAGGTCTGGATTTCGATGCATGGCGAGTAGCGCGATGGCAGCTACGATGGCCGCGTATTGAAGAGCGGGAATCTGGATCAGCAGACCAACGGCAAGCAAGAGGCGCAGACCACGCCCCAAAAGGCTAAGCGGTTGACCTGCAAAACCGGATGCGCCTGTGTTCAGCAGCCAAATCGCCAAGAGCAGCGCGATACAGACCCGGATGAAAGCCGTGATCTCAAAGTCCAGCACCAAAAGGAGCGACGGCTCGTAGACGAAGATGAAGGGGATGATGAAGCCGATCGCAGCAAGCCGAAGCGCGACAAAAGCCGTGCGCATGGGGTTGGCCCCAGCGATTGGGGCGGCGGCGAAAGCACCGATGGCCACAGGTGGCGTGATCGCCGACAGAACGCCGAAATAGAGCACGAACATGTGCACGGCCAATGTGGGCACGCCGAGGTTTTTGATCACGGGACCAAGCACCAAGACGATGATGAGATAGGCAGGAAGTGTCGGCATCCCCATGCCAAGCACAAGGCAGGCGAACGCGGTGATCAGCAAAGACCCAAGCAGCCATGTCTCACTGTAGTCCGAGATAACTGATGCGAAAGTCACACCCAAACCCGTCAGGTTCATGACGCCGAGGATGATCCCAATCGCACCGACCGCCACAATGATAGCGGCGCAGGATCTACCGGCTTTGACAGCGATGTCCCAGTACAGCCAAAGGCTGGAGCGGTTTTTCTTTCGGAAAAGTCCGAGAGCAAGCGCAAGGACAACTGCCGCAAGACCCGCCATTGTCGGTGATCGTCCGGCGATCAAAACAGCAATGATGGCAAGGATGGGCAACAGAAACTGCAGGGAAGCGATGTAGTCGGCCCCGGTCAGTTTGACGCGTTCGTTCTCCGGAACCGGCTCAATTCCCGCCGCAGCGGCTTCGACCGAAATCGCGGCAAAAAGTGCGCCATAATAGAAGAGCGCGGGCACCAATGCGGCCAAGGCGATCGTGGTGTAAAACTCGCCCGTCAGGTCGGCCATGAGGAACGCAGCCGCACCCATAACAGGCGGCATGATCTGTCCGCCCGTTGAGGCGGCGGCTTCAATTCCGCCTGCTGTTGCAGCCGGGAACCCGCGCCGTTTGATCATCGGAATAGTAAAGGACCCAGAGCCGACGACATTGGCCGTCACACTGCCTGACATGGAGCCGAACATGGCGCTCGCAACCACAGCAGAATGTGCAGGACCACCGCGGGTGCGTCCGGTCAGGGCGACCGAGACGCGGATCAGGGTATCGCTGGCTCCGGTGCCTTCAAGCACGACGCCAAACACCACAAATATCAGCACGACCCGCAACACGATCCCGGTGGGCGTACCAAACACGCCTTGATAGCCATACCAGATCGTCTGCATGCCGCGATCAAGGCTGATGCCCCGATGGCTTAGAAAGCCTGGCAGATCCTGCCCGAAGAAACAGTAGATCAGTGCCAACATCGCGATGATCACCATAGGCAGACCGAAGTATCGGCGTGTGGCTTCTAGCAAGACACCGCAACCTGCCACGGCCAACCAAACGTCGTAGTCTTTGAAGATGTAGAGCGTTTGTTCAGTCAGATACGCAATTTGCGTGTGCCGGACCGCCGCCGCAACGATCACGCCGATCAGCACAAGATCGAGCATCGTGCCTATCAGTTTGAGCGACTGAGGCGACTTTTCAGGATCGAACGCTGGCTTGACCAGAAGAGCGATCACAATCGCGATGCAGACCAGCATATTGCGGCCATAGGCGATGTCCCATGGGCCGGTATAGGCCACGTAGATCGACTGGAGCGCCAGAAACGCAGCCAAACAGGAAGAAACGAACAGCAGTAAGCCGCGCAGGTTTACCTCTGAAACCATCAGATCCACACCAATCCGGGAGGGGCGCGATCGCTGACATGCCAAAAGCGGCCGATGTCAGCCGCAACGTTTACAAAGGGCATCTTTCCTCCCAGATGTTCTTATATTTCACCCAAGACTATCTTGCGTTTCAAATAATGCAACAACTTTGTAAATTGTTTCTGATTTTGAAGACATCACAGCGATTGGCGCGCATTAGCGCGCCATCTAAGCGACAAAACTGGAAGCAAAGTTAGGAAAACAGCCCTTTGGCGCGCAACGCATCTGCCATGCTGGCTAAGCGCGGGCCAATATCGGCCTCAAACTGGCCTTCGACAACACGAAAGCGTGGCATGCCGCAGGCAAGGGCGACGTATAGCCCGTCTTCTGTTTGGCCGAGGGGAGCTGCAGCCGCGACAATGTTGGAGCGCCATTCACCGTAAGACACGCAGAAGCCGCGTGTGCGGCAATCCTCGATGGAACTTAGAGTGAGGTCTTTGGTCTGTGCGAAACCTTCAGGATCGCCGACACTCAATTCGTCCAGTTTGTCCGACAGCTCCTGCCCTTCGAGCAACGAGAGCAGTGCGCGACCCGTGGAGGACCGTATCAGGGGCCCGTTCAAGCCGATCTCTGGCACGTGCGGATAGCCATCTTTCTGACCCGCAGTTTTGATTTGAACAAAGCGGTCGCCCGACATGACGGACATGGTGATCGACCCCCCGGTCATCTCGGCCACTTCATTCATGATCTCGGTCGCATCATGCCGCCAGGACATTGCGGAGAGGCATGGGTAGGCCAGTGACAACAGGTTCGGTGCCAATCGAAAGAGCCCTTTGGTATCCCGCCGGAGAAAACCAACGTGAACAAGCGTTTTGCAAAGCCGCGACACCGTTGGACGGTTCATCCCCAGTCGTTTTGATATTTCTGCATTGCTGAGCGCGCGATCATCATTTGAAAAGCACTGCAAGACCTCGAGGCCTCGGATCAGAGTTGTCGAGAGATCAGCAGTTTCGTTCAAAGGATCACGCTCTTTTGTCGGATTGGCCGTTTCACACGGTGTTCATATAACACCCTTGTCCTTCAATGAAGCAATGTCGACCTCATTCATGCCCGCAAGTTCCCGAAAAACGTCTGCGTTGTCAGCGCCCATATGTTTGCCCGCCCACCGAATTTCGCCAGGTGCGTTTTTGAAGCGCGGTACGAGGCCCTGCATTCTAACCGTCCCAAAGTCTTCGTCTTCAACTTCTGGGATTGCGTCGCGGGCGACAAACTGCGGATCTTCAAACATTTGATCGACGGAAAAGATCGGGGCGATGGTGCCATTTGCATTGCGGAAGGCCTCGACCACTTCTTCCTGAGTATGCGATGCGATCCAGCCGCCGAAGATGCGATCCAGCGCGTCTGCGTTTTGGACCCGCAGCGCGTTGGAGGCAAAGCGCGGGTCCTCGATGAGATCCGGCTGCCCAATGGCGCGGGAGTTGTTCTGGAAAAGCCGGTTGGTACTGCCCGCCAGCGAGACATAACGTTTGTCCGAAGTTAGATAGACATCTGCGGGGGCCGAGTATTGATTGCGGTTGCCACTACGCTCGCGGACGACGCCAAGCTGGTCGTACTCTATTGCCATATACTCAAGGATGCGGAATGTGGCTTCGGTGAGCGATACATCTATCTCTTCGCCTTTAGCGTCACC
>CAYWNJ010000210.1:0-4960 GCA_964459535.1 uncultured Rhodobacterales bacterium | reverse complement strand
CTCATCCGCCAGCTTAATCGGATCGCCGTGCCGCAGGTTAATCTCAAGCTGACCCGCGCCGCCCTCTTGCGTAATGCCGTCGATTTCAAAGCCTTGCGCCTCGGCGAAATCATAGATGTCGTCGATCACAGGGCCAAACTCATCAACAGCCGTCATCGAATAGGCTTGGCGCGCGGCGGCAGGGCGGCCCGAGCGCCCTGTCATCGGCGCGATTTCTTGGGCAGGATCAAGATTGCGGGCGATCAGGAAAAACTCCATTTCTGGGGCGATCACCGGCTCCCAGCCTTTATCGTGATAAAGATCAACCACGCGGCGCAAAACATTACGCGGCGAAAATGGCACTGGGGTGCCGTGCCGGTCGAACGCGTCATGGATCACCTGCAATGTCCAATCTCCGGTCCACGGCGCAGCGGTGGCGGTGTCCATATCCGGCCGCAGGATCATGTCCTTTTCAATGAACCCGTCCTCGTCAGCCGCTTCGCCCCAATCCCCCGTAATGGTTTGATAAAAGATGCTATCGGGCAGATGAAAAAATTCTTGGCGGGCGAACTTACTCGCAGGCACAGCCTTACCGCGCGCGATGCCAGGCAGATCCGAGATAATGCACTCCACCTCGTCCAGCCGCTTGCCCTCAAGATAGACCTGAGCGGCTTGTGGCAACGTCTCAAGCCATGTTTTGGTCATAGAGCTGGCTCTCCACGCAGCACATTGATCATCATTTGCGCTATCTCCGCGCTGTCATCGCTGGCTGTTAATTGCGTTTGCGCCGCGTTCAGCAGCGCGTCAGGCACCACGCCAGAGCCGCGATACTTGATCAGACCGCCGATCATTTCCGCCCCAAATTCTGGATGCGGCTGGATCGTCCAAACCTTGTCTCCGTAGCTGAGCACAGCATTCTCACAAATGTCCGATGATGCCTCGACCGTCGCACCTTTCGGAAGCGCAACAACCTGATCCTGATGCCAAGCGTTCAAATGCAGTGTTTTGGGACCGATCTGATAGGCGGTGCGGCCAATGGACCAGCCGCCCGAGAATTTCTCGACCCGACCACCAAGCGCTTGCGCGATGATCTGATGGCCAAAACATACCCCAATAAGCGGCAAGTCCGCCGCTCGGATCTCTCGGATAAGCGCCTCGAGCGGGGGGATCCACGCATGATCTTCATAAGCGCCATGTTTTGATCCGGTGATCAACCACCCATCCGCTGCGTGCGCGCCGACAGGAAACTCCATATCAACAACGTGAAAGGTCTCAAACGTAAAGCCGCCACCACTGAGCAACCGCTCAAACATCGCATCATAATTGCCCAGGCTTGGTTGAAGTTCTTCCGGCGCATGGCCGGTTTGCAATATGCCTATTTTCATTGCGGTCACTTTTTTGAACTGCTCCTGATCTAGGGTAAAGCAGCATCGCCCCCCTGTCGAGATGATGCACATTGTCCACAAATCCGACTGTATTAGAATTGGATCAAAACTTTTGTTACCAATTTTGTTCCAATTTAGGCTAACCTGCCCAAAGGTCGTATCCACGGCTAAAAATTATATCCTAGAACAGGGTGGGAAAATGGAAGAACAACTCGCAGAACTCGCAGCTAAGGTGGCTGCGCTAGAATCTTCGGGGAGCGCGACAAATACGTCCTTCGCCGAAATGTTCTACTACATAACGATTCCTCTGATGATCATCATTCACGCGGGCTTTTTGGCCTATGAGATGGGGGCCTCCCGACTCAAAAACGTGTTGGCATCAGGCGTCAAAAACATCCTCGCGTTTGCATTCATGGTGCCAACGATGTTTTTGTTCGGCTTTTTCGTGTATTGGGCATGGACGCCCGGCCTAATCCCGACAGCAGAAAGCTGGCAGGTCGGGGTTGATTTCGCCAATCCCTTTGGTGAGGTGATGGGACCGCATTTGGGTGACCAGATTACGGGCGTCTTCTGGGGCGCATTTACCCTATTTGCGTGTACCACGGCGTCCATCTTCTCCGGCGCTGTGATTGAGCGGATCCAGGTGGTCGGCTTTATTATTCTCGCTGTCGTTCTCGGCTCATTCGCATGGCTTGTCGCTGCGGCGTGGGGCTGGTCAGCGGGTGGCTGGCTTGTCAACTCCTGGGGCTATCACGACTTTGGCGCAGCGGGCGTTGTACATATGGTTGCCGGTTTCTTCGCTCTGGGTGTGTTGATCAATCTTGGGCCACGCGTGGGCAAGTTCAACGCAGACGGCTCGGCCAACGACATCTCCGGCCATAACCTGCCCTTCACGGTAACCGGCCTGATGCTGATCATCGTCGGCTTCTGGGGCTTCTTGCTGGCCTGCGTGGTTGTACCCGGCGAGTCGTGGAGCTGGTTCCCAGACAAATGGGCCACAATCTATGGCACGCCTGTGACGCTTTCAGCGCTCAGCTTTAACATCCTCATGGGCATGGCCGGTGGCATCATCGGTGCTTGGATGATCACCAGAGACCCGTTCTGGATGATGTCCGGCGCGCTTGGCGGGATTATCTCCAGCGCTGCGGGCCTTGACCTTTGGTGGCCTCCAATCGCCTTTGCGGTAGGCTTTGCGGGCGGTGCGATCATGCAACCAGCGGCGGCAATGCTCGAGCGGTTCAAGATCGATGATGCCGTCGGTGCGGTGACCGTTCACGGCACTTTGGGCGTCTGGGGCGTTCTGGCGGTCGGGATCTTTGCCTCTGGCTACCCAGCGCTTCAAGGGGCTGAGGGCGAGGTTGCGACGATCTCCTTTGTTGGTCAGTTCGTCGGCATGATCTGCATGTTCCTGCTTGGTTTCGTGCCAGGCTATGTGGTCTCATTGATCCTAAGGATGGTGGGTATGCTGCGCGTCAGCGAAGAGGCGGAGATTGCTGGGCTTGACCCGGTCAAGGTTCCGTCTGTTGCCTATCCCGAGGGCATTTCGTCCCCAACACCGGCTGAATAAGGAGAGCAAGCTATGGGAACTTCAATCACAGATTGGGCTGCCGTGGATGGCGCCTATTATGTCGGCTACGGTGGTGGCGAGGCGTTCTGGACATTCGTAGCGCTTGTCCTGGTCGTGCTCCCACTCGTTGTCGGGGCGCGCCACGAGCATGCCTCTTACAAGAAACTCAAAAAGTAGTTTTTTGTTGATCTGATGGGAAAGGGCGGCCAGTTTTGGTGGCCCTTTTCTTTTTTGAGACTTGGTTATGGATGATCTCCCCTTCTTAGATCTCAACGCGCCAACGTTCTCTACGCGCTCCGAGGCTGTCCGGGCCGCACGCGCGGCGCATTGGTGCGCACGCACACCTTACGGAGTTGCGGTCTTGCGGTATCGACAAGCTGGGAAGATCCTGCGCGATCGCCGTTTTCGTCAGGGCAGCTTTGCTTGGCCCAAGACAATTGGTCTTCGTGGTAGTTTTGCTGATTTCTGGTCACGTAGTATCATTGCCTTAGAAGGCGCGCCCCACAAAGCCTTGCGCCACGTGGCACAAAGCGCGTTGAGCGAGGCCTTTATCCTTTCTCTATGTCCGCAATTCGAGGCGCATGCAGAGCAACTGCTCGCGCCGCATTTAGAGCCTGTTTTGTTCAATCAGAAACAAGGCCCATTCAAATTCGCGTTCGAGGCAAAGCCGAGAGGCAGCGAATTTGAATTCAATTTAACAAAACATGCTCTCGCAGGGGCGGGCTTCGATTTTGTCACGGGCTTTAGCGAGCCCTTCGCCGGCCGCGCGATCACTGCGCTTTTGAGGTTACCTGATAGCGAAGCGCCGACCTTGGCCCGCGATGCCAGCACGCTGGGCCTTGCCATGGGGTTAAACGCCAAGGCTTTCGAGGCAGAGGTCAACGCCGCCTGCTCTCGGTTGTTGGCTCTGGCCGACCGCCTGATTGATCGTGCGCTTTCGGGACAGGACCAGGATAGCTTTGTTGCGCGCGCACTTTCTGCGCTATGTGCAGCGGGACCTCTCGACCGAGTGGCGCTAAAAGATCTGATCGTTATCTCGATCTTTGGCGGCGTTGACACCACACGCGCGCAACTGGCTTTTGCAGTCGCGTTGTTTATCGAACATCCTGACCAGTGGCGTATGCTCTGCGATATGCCCGACTTGATCCCGCAAGCGGTCGAAGAGGTGGTTCGGACCTGGCCCACGACAACCTGGTCAACCCGCTATGCAACAGAAGATGTGGAGATGGATGGCACGTTGCTTCCTGCTGGAACAACCGTCCACATCTTTGTCCATGCGTCGGCGACCGACCCAAGCTCCGCGCCTTGGCAGGGTTTCGATATCTCGGTAAAGCGGCGGGCGCATTTTGGGTTTGGCGGCGGCGCGCATCATTGCTTGGGCCAATTCGTCGCCCGGACAGATATGGCGTGCGCGCTTAAGGTCCTCACCCGGCATGTCACCCGCTTTGAATGGGCGGGCACGCCCGAATACCTGCCGGATAGTGGGAATACGAGCCCGGTTTCGCTTCCTATCCGGCTGATCCGCTAGCGCCCAGGCAATCTTGCAACAGCGCTCTTGTATTGCTCCAGGTCATCTCAACGGGGTTCCCGCCAACTGACGGATCCTGCAACGCGGCATGGGTCAACGCGTCGATATCTGGATCAGTAACGCCGAGTGCCGTGAGGTTTGCAGGGATCTCAAAGCTTTCATTCAGCTTTTCGATATGCGCCACAAAGGCCTCAAAATCGCCGTGCACCCCCCAATACCCCATAGCGCGTTCAATCTTTTCGGCAATGGCAGGTCGATTAAACCGCAAGACCGATGGCATGACGACGGCATTCGTCGTGCCGTGATGCGTGTTATGTACCGCACCAATGGGATGGGAAAGCGCATGAATCGCCCCAAGCCCCTTTTGAAACGCCACCGCGCCCATTGACGCCGCCGCCATCATGTTCGCGCGCGCTTCAAGATCGTCGCCATCTGCAAATGCACGCGGCAAATAGGTGAGCACAAGGCGCATCCCCTCAACCGCGATCCCTTGAGACATGG
>CAYWNJ010000209.1:0-4976 GCA_964459535.1 uncultured Rhodobacterales bacterium | reverse complement strand
CTGCGGCCTTGACTCCGGGCGGGGTGCTTTGTGGCAATCTCTGCTTCCGGCCAATGGTGTCTCAGATTTAAACCGAAACGCTATAAGGTCTCTTCTCTCGAACCTATAGCCTGATGGCTTAATTTTGATTTTGTATCCGCTTAGCCCCTAGCCATCCGCAGGATGGCAGCGCGCCACCCTCGGTCGGCTTGAGCAAAGCTGAGGTGGTTGAATATCAAATTGAGTCATCAGGCTATATCTTGCGCGCAAAGCGCACCGTTCTGCCACGCGGTTCCGTCGCCACGGGGCAGAGCGCCCCGTAGTACCGATGGATGCTTCCGGTCTAAAGTCGGACGCTTTAGCTGCCACGATAGGTCGTGTACCCATAGGGCGAGAGCAGGAGCGGCACATGGTAGTGTGCGTCTGCGTCGCTCACCTCGAATCGAATAGGTATGTCCCCGAGGAATGGCCCGGCTGCGCTGATAAGCCCGTTTGAGCTCAGATACGCTCCACAAGAAAAAATGAACTCATAGCTTCCGACTTTGAGCCTTCCTCGTTCCAACACCGGCCTATCGGTCCGGCCATCCGCATTCGTCGCCATCTGTGCGCAAAGCCCCCTTGGCTCACCAAGGCGGTAGAGCGCGATTTCGATCCCGGGCGCGGGGCAGCCGCGCGCGGTGTCGAGGACATGGGTTGTGAGATATCCACGCGTCATAAAACTCTCCTCGGGCTGCGCTTGACCATAGCCGATCAATCGGCACAAATGAAGGCTATGACAACACTCCCGCCTCGCTATCCGCGCGACTTTGCCGGTTACGGCGCGACGCCGCCTGACCCACGCTGGCCAGGGGGTGCGCGCATCGCGATTAGCTTTGTCTTGAACTATGAAGAAGGCGGCGAGAATTCCCTGCTACATGGTGATGCGCAGTCAGAGGCGTTCTTGTCCGAGATTGTCGGTGCGCAGCCCTGGCCGGGTCAGCGGCATTGGAATATGGAATCGCTCTATGACTACGGCGCGCGCGCTGGGTTTTGGCGGTTGCATCGGCTATTTTGCGGGGCGCGAATTCCGCTCACCGTCTTTGGCGTCGCGACGGCACTTGCGCGCAGCCCCGCGCAGACAGTCGCGATGCAAAAGGCCGGTTGGGAGATCGCGAGCCATGGGCTGAAATGGATCGACTACAAAGATCATAGTGCAGAGGAAGAGGCGGCAGATATGGATGCCGCCATCCAATTGCATACCGAAGTGACCGGCAGCCGTCCGAGCGGCTGGTACACGGGTCGGTGCTCCATGCATACCGTGCAGCTGGCTGCGGCCCGCCAGATGGCTTGGATCAGCGATGTCTATGACGACGATCTGCCCTATTGGTCGGGCCTGAACGGACAGAACCAATTGATGCTGCCCTATAGCCTCGATTGCAACGATATGCGCTTTGCCACCGCCCAGGGCTTTAATGCAGGGGACCAGTTCTTTGCTTATCTGAAGGATAGCTTTGATACGCTCTATGCCGAGGGCAAGGCCGGGGCGGCTAAAATGATGTCTATTGGCTTGCATTGCCGCCTTGCCGGACGGCCAGGGCGGGTCGCAGCGCTGAAGCGCTTTGTCGACTATATCAAACAATTCGAAGGCGTATGGTGCGCCCGCCGGATCGAAATTGCCGAACATTGGGCCAAGCATCACCCGCCGACCGAGCGGATGCGTCCCTCGCAGATGGGCCGGGCCGCATTCGTGCAGCGGTTCGGTGCGGTTTATGAACACTCGCCCTGGATTGCCGAGACGGCTTTTGAGCGAGAGCTTGGTGCCGCTCACGATACGCCGCAAGGTCTTGCCAATGCTTTGGCGCGGGTTTTCCGCGGGGCAAGCTTGGAGGCGCGGCGCGCGGTGCTGCAAGCCCATCCAGACCTGGCGGGTAAGCTCGCCCAGGCCAAACGCTTGACGGAGCAAAGTACGGCCGAGCAAGCCAGCGCCAGCCTTGACGCGCTTACCGATGCCGAGCGCGCGCGCTTTACCGCGCTTAATAGCGCCTATACCGATAAGCACGGATTTCCATTCATCATCGCGGTGCGCGACCACGACAAGGCCGGAATTCTGCGCGCGTTCGAGACACGCATTTCGAATGACACCGAAACCGAGTTTGCCACCGCTTGCGCTCAGGTTGAGCGGATTGCGCAGCTGCGGTTGGAGGCGATGTGGTGAGCTATGCCTTCCCACCCGGTGGGCTACCCGATCAAAGCGTCCACCCAGGCCGCCGCGCGATCTTTACCGAAGCCTACGCCCTGATCCCGGCAGAGACGCAGCGCGATATCGTGACCTCGTTCCTGCCCGGTTGGGACGGCGCGCGGGCTTGGATCCTCGCCCGCCCGCTTTCCGGTTTCGCACAAAGCTTTGCGCAATACGCGCTTGAACTGGACAGCGAAGGCGGCAGCAACAATCCCGAGCCGGATGAGGATGCCCAGGCGATCCTCTTTGTCGCCCATGGCGAGGCGCATCTGACCCTTGGCGCCGAAAATCACACGCTGGCGCCTGGCAGCTATGCTTATATCCCACCCGGTGCCCGCTGGACACTTTGGAACCGGTCCGAGCGCCCCTGCGGCGTCCATTGGATTCGCAAGCGCTATGTACCCGGCTTGGGCTATGGCTTTCCCGACGCGCTTGTGGTTCACGAGCGTGATGTTCAGAAGATCCCGATGCCCGACTGTGGTGAATTATGGTCGACCCAGCGCTTTGTGGACCCGCTTGATCTGCGCCATGATTGCCATGTGAACATTGTCAATTTCCAGCCGGGGGGGCGCATCCCCTTTGCCGAAACCCATGTCATGGAGCATGGCCTTTATGTGCTGGAGGGGACGGCGCGCTATTTGTTGAACCAGGATTGGGTCACGGTCGGGCCTGGCGATTTCATGTGGCTGCGCGCCTTTTGCCCTCAGGCTTGCATCGCGACAGGAACAGGCGCCTTTCGCTACCTGCTTTACAAAGATGTCAACCGTCATGTCTCCTTGTGAGTTGCGCAGCATGCCCCTCACGGCAGAGGCATTTTCCCCGTTCGGGGATGTGCTGGAGTGCGGCGACGCGCCGGATTTTATCATAAATTCAGGATATTGCGCCCGCTATCACGATCAAGCGAAGCTTGACTTTGACGCCGGACGGGCGGGCATAAGCCTCTTTCGCGCCACGCCCCGCACCCTTCCCTATCAGCTTGATATGATGGAGCGGCACCCCAAAGGGAGCCAGGCTTTTATCCCGATGTCAGAGCATCCCTTCCTTGTGACGGTCGCCCCTGATGTCTCGGGTCGGCCCGGACCACCGCTTGCGTTTGAGACGGCGCCGGGTCAGGGCATCAATCTGCACCTCGGCACGTGGCACGGGGTTCTAACCCCGCTTTTTGAGCCTGGCTTGTTTGCGGTCATTGATCGGATTGGCAGCGGCAGAAATTTAGAGGAATTCGCGTTCGACACGCCCTATCAAATTATTGGCTAGGATGGGTTGCTCAACCGGAGTTTTTCAGGCTCCATAGCGCAAACGGAGGGCCTTTGCGATGAAAGACGACAATTTTTTGCGCGCAAATAATGCGCAACATATGTGGCATCCCATGGGCCATCCTGGCGCCTCGAAAGAAACGCCGCCGGTGATCATATCGCGCGCCCAAGGGTCGGTGATTGAGGATCTCGATGGGCATAAGACCATTGATGCGGTGGGCGGGCTTTGGTGCGCGAACCTAGGGTATTCCAACGACGCGATCAAAGAGGCGATGGCGGCGCAGATGTACGAGCTGCCCTATTATTCGGCCTTCTTTGGCACCTCGAACCCACCCGCGATCGAAGCGAGCTGGGCCGTTCGTGAATTCTTCGCCGAAGATGGGATGGAGCGCGCCTTTTTCACCTCTGGCGGTTCGGATGCGGTTGAGACCTGCTTGCGCCTTGCGCGGCAGTATCATCGTCTGCGGGGCGAGCCGGGGCGGACAAAGTTCTTGAGCCTCAAAAAGGGATATCACGGCACGCATTTTGGTGGCGCGTCGGTCAATGGAAACAGCCGGTTCCGCACGGCTTATGAGCCGCTTTTGCCGGGCTGTTTCCATCTGCCCGCCCCCTACCCCTATCGCAACCCGTTTAACGAAACGGACCCGGCGCGCCTTGCCCAACTGATTGCGCAAGCAATGGAGGATGAGATCGCCTTTCAAGGGGCGGACACCATCGCCGCCTTTATCATGGAGCCGATCCAAGGGGCGGGCGGTGTGATTGTCCCGCATGAAAGCTTTATGCCGCTGATGCGCGAGATTTGTGACCGGCATGGCATTTTGCTGATCGCAGATGAGGTGATCACCGGCTTTGGCCGCAGCGGGGATTGGACTGGCAGTCGGCATTGGGGTGTTAAGCCCGATATGATGAGCTGCGCCAAAGGCATCACCTCGGCCTATTTCCCCGTCGGGGCCGCGCTAATGAGCGGCGCGGTCGCGGAAGTTTTCGAAAGCGCTGGGGCCGAGGGCGGCATTTATCACGGCTACACTTACTCTGCCCATCCGATTGGCGCGGCGGCTGTCATCGCGTGCCTATCAGAAACGCTCCGCCTGGACACCAAGACAAACGCGGCAGCGCGTGGGACACAGCTTTTCGAGGGGATGCGCGACCTCGCCGAGCGGTATGATGTCGTCGGTGATGTGCGTGGCGGGCATGGCCTGATGACAGCGGTTGAGCTGGTTAGTGATTCAGAGGCAAAGACACCTCTGGATGCCGAGACGGTCGGGCGCGTGCACAAAGCGATCTATGAGGCCGGAGTGATGGTTCGCATTGGCGGAAATAACCTGATGATGTCGCCGCCGCTGATTATCACTGAGGAAGAAATAAACAGCGTCATCTCAGCTGTTGAGGCGGGGTTAAAGGCGGCTTAAAGCGCCCGGCCTTAAACCTGAGCCACTCACCAGAAGTTCGGTAGCGCCGTTCCAAGGGGCGGCGCAATCGCGCCACCCTCGGTCGGCTTGAGCAGAGCGGAGACGGTTAAAGAT
>CAYWNJ010000208.1:0-4982 GCA_964459535.1 uncultured Rhodobacterales bacterium | reverse complement strand
GTAATAAGCGGCGTAATCAATCGCGATATAGGTAGGTGCGGGGGCGGCAATCTCGGCTATGTCCCGCAATTGGAAGAGCGCAATCGCGCCCGGAATATTCAGCGGCGGGCTGACCTCGCCTGGGGTCAGTCCTAAAACGATGGCGCGCAGGGCGGGCGGTAAATTGGCAACCGGCACCCAATCAATGCGTCCACCATTGACCCGGCTGGGCGCGGCAGAGACCTGCGTGGCATAATCCGAAAAGACAGCCTCAGAGTCCAATTGGCTGATTTCATCGGCGAGCCCTTGCACCGCTGCGACATTCTCCTCCGGTAGCGGTAGGATGATTTCCGACATCAACACCCGAATGCTGCCCTGCGGGCCCGTTGCCGCAAGTGCGCGGTCGATCTCGGCATCTGAGATGGTGACGCGCGCGCCATAGCGCGCCCGGATATACTCACCCCAAATAGCTGAGACAGTCACGAAATCACGGAAGGTTTCAGCGGCAATCCCAACCTCTTGCAGCGCGGCGAGAAATTCGTCGAGGGTTAGCTCTGTTCGGTCAACAAATTGGGCCATCGCGTTGGCGACATCATCTTCGGTCGGGTTCAGTCCTGCGGCCTGCGCGACGTTCAGGCGCAAGCGGTCATCAATCAACCCCTCCAAACTGCGGGTTCGATCCGCACCGGGGGCGTTCAGGAACTGGAGAAAGCGCGCGCGTTGCTGGACTTCAAATTCAGTGATCACCGCGTTGTCGACCTTCGCGGCAGGGGCAAAAAGGTTTTGCGCCAATGCGCCCATTGGCCATAGAGCCCAAGCGACGGCGAGCGCGACACTAAGGCAGGCGACGATATTCCTAATTATTTGCATGCTCTTGCGTAGCTTTCCGTTCCTTTTTGCGCTGAGAAGCCGCGCAAAGCCACTGTAAACCCGAGATTGGTCGAAGGCTCAACACTTGTTGATGTGGCATATCGCCGATTCACGCCAAATCGGGCCGAGACGCATTCATTGTTGTAGACAACGCCCAGACCCGCATGCGCGGCGCGATTGTCTTGGATGTCATAACGCCAATTGGCCGTGGCAGACCAGCGATCATTAATCTCATAGTCCCCATCAAGGTTAAGCTCGGAGATAGGATCAAAACGATCTTCCTCGCGATCTCGCATCAGCCAGATATAGCTGCCCCCCAAGCGCGCATTGGAGCCAAACCAGTCGCCGCGCAACTCGGCCTTACTGGCATCAAGATCCTCGCCAATCAGCGCCCGGCCCGCGAGTGCGAGTTTCCCGGAAAGATTAACTTGGCCAGCAACAAGCAGATCCGAACGGAACCCGGAAAGACCAGAACCGATCGAATAGTCCTCAATGTCGGTGTTGCGCACGACACTCCCAAAGGACAGATGTGTTTGCCATCCTTTGGCAGATATCCGGGACCAATTGAGCCCGGTTGTGAGGGTCGTCCCGCGCTCGCGCCGGTCGGGATGCGGGAAGCGCGAGAGCGAGAGCAGGTTGCCCTCATCAAACTCAACGCGCGTGCTTTGCTCATTGGGCACATTCAAAACTGAACCACCAACCCAGCCGATCTGGACAACGGGTTCAAGCGTCTGCACGGCAGTGCTGCTGCGCCGGACCAGAGGATAGCGTGCCGTGAGCGCCGCTTGGGTATGCATGCCTTGATCAGAGCTGGGAAAGCCATCGTCTTGGGCAACACCAACTACGTCCGCTTCGACGCCAAGCAGGCTTTGCACTTCAATGCCCGAGCGATAATTCCAATCGCGCAGCCAATGTGCCCCGGTGGTGAGGCGTACAACGTCGCGCCCATCTGGTTCTGAGCCGGGGTCGGGCCCGTCAACGCCCAAACCAGAATTGCGAAAATGCCCATGCGCCTCGGCGCTTAGCCGAAGCTCGCCGTCAAGCCAGCTTGGATGGACGCGCCGCTCATAATTCGCGGTTAAGACATTGGTGGGCAGCGTCTCATTGTCCTCACCATCCCGCAGCGTTCTAAAGTTCACAAAGCCGAGGCGCCGCAGCTCATTGCGTTCGGCGCGTGTGATGGTGATCGCACTATCCAACCGGTCTTTGTCCGCGTATTCATATTCGTTCAAATAGGCGTCATCCGAGGTCGCTTCGACGTCAAAACTCAGCTTATAGCCCTGGCCGAGATCAAACTGACCTGCGCCAAACAGATATCCGCGCACTTCGCCCGGGCGCAGGTCATCGCGGGTGACCGCACCGCGGAAATTGATATTTCCGTTGGTAAAGGCTTGACGATATCTGAACTCCAAGCTCCGCGTTTGCGACGAAATATACGGTGTCAAGGTGAGATCGCGATGATCGCCGAGACGGATGAAATAAGGGACCTTGACGCCGGTGCCAAGCTGCGAAGTCGAACGCAGCGACGGCGATAGAAATCCGCTGGCCCGGCGTAGCGTCGGATCGGGTAGGCGCAAACGCGGCACGTAAAAGACGGGCACATTGCCAATCCGAAATTGCGCACTGTCAAAATAGAGCTGCCGTCCTTGCAGGTCATGTACAACCCGCTCAGCGCGGATGGACCACAGGGGCGGGCGCCCGTCCTCACACACTTTGCAAGAGGTGGCGACTGCTTTGTAAAGCTGGGTATAGCGCCCGTCCTCGCGGCTCATTTGGTTAGCAGCGAGTTGTAGTTGCTGCCCCAAGATCATCCGTGCGCCGACCAGCAAACCGTTGCGCAAATCGCGGCTCAGCTCCGCCTCATCCGCAAGGACGAGGACATTCGAGCCCTCCTCGATACGAATCGGCCCGATGATCTCAAGCTGCCCGGTTTCGCTGTTAAAGCGAATCTCGCGCGCTTGCAGCCGGATCTGGCCCTGCACCGCCTCGATATTTCCGCGCACGACAAGCGTTTGTCCGCCCTCTACCTCAATCGAATCGGCTATGAGCGTCACTGGCGGCGGTGTTTCTTGCGCGGCCAGCAGACCTGAAAAGAGCGTGACGATAGCCACTATCAACAAGCGCGCCCGCATCAGCCGTCTTCCGCGCGCAAAAGCAGCCCGAGGCCCAGCATTACCGAAGCCACCGGCGCGGCCCAGGCCGCCATTAGAATTGAAATTTGCCCGTTCTCCCCCAGGATTTGGGCAAAGCTGCGGATAAAATACAAGCCGAACCCCAACAGAATTGCGGCCAGCACGGCAGTGCCAGTCCCCCCAGCCCTTGTATGCCGCATTGTGAAGGCGGCGGCAACAAGAACCATCGCGACAAGGAAAAGGGGGCGCGTCAGTTCGGATTGCAGCCAAACATGATGCCGCCGGGCCGAAAAGCCTGCTTGCTCAAGCTGCGCAATAAAGGCCGGCATGTCCCAAATCGACACGCCTGATGGCGAGCCGAGGCTCTCGCGGATCTGATCCAAGGTCAGCGTTGCGGGCAGCAGCAAGAGCCGATGGATGCTCGCCTCGGCCTCCGGGTTCGAGCCTGTGCTTAGCGGCCAGCGTTTGGCGTCGCGCAGCACCCATTGATCCGCGCGTAGGGTAGCGGCGGCGGCATCGACGCGCTCAACCGGGCCGCCATCGGGCGCATAGGTCAGAAACGAGACATCATAGAGTACCGAGGCATCCGAGTTAGAACGCGCTGCATGGATAACCGTTTGCCCTTCGCGGCCGCCCTGGCGCAGCCAAAGCCCCTCTTCAAAGACGGCAAGCGTCGGGGTCGCGGCGGCGCGGTAGCTTTCGGACAAGGCGGCGTGCCGTTTGCTCGTCGCGGCCACAATCGGGCCAAAGAGCAACATCGCGAGCACTCCAATCAGCGCCGCGACGATGACCGGCGCCACCAAAGCCCGAAAGCCCGAGCGTCCCGCAGCACGGGTCACGACCAGTTCGGAGCTACGGGCCAGGCCCAGAAAGAGCATGACCGTCGAGAGAATCAGGACAAGAGGGAGGATCTGATTCATCGTCTCGGGCACGCGCAGCAGCACCAGCCCAAGCCGTTCTGGTAATCCTATATCAGAGCCTGCGTAGGCGCGGCTCTCCTCGATAAACGCAATCAGGGCAATCAGGGTAAAGAAGACCGCAGCCAAAAGGGCGAAGGACAGCGCAAAGCGGCGGGCAAAGTAAAAATGCAAAATCACGCCGCCCCCTTTCGCCAACCTAGGCGCGCCGGTTTTGCGGCGTATGTTAGGATCGCAAGGCTGATGGCCCCGCCGCCCAAGCTTGGCAAATACATCAGCGGCCAAAGCTGCGGGTCGAGAATGACCGATTTCGCCAGGCTGCCGCGCATGCCATCCAAGGCAACGAGAATGAGGAAAGCCAAGATCACTTCGCGCCACACGCCAAAGCGGGAATAACCGCGAATGAGAAGGGTCGAAAATCCGACAAGGGCCGCAACAATGCAAAACAGGGGTTGTGCGAGGCGGGCATGAATACGCTCTGTCATCGCGCCGAGGCTACCCCCAGATTGCGCCTGAATTTCGCGCCAGTCTCTGAGCAGTTCCCGCGTTGTCAGGTGCCGAATGGAAACGCCAGCAGGCGCGGCGCGCGTTACAAGGGCGGAGACGTCAATCGAGAAATCTTGAAAAGTTGCGGTGGACAGGCGCTTTGAACCGGCCTCAAGCCGTTGCGCCAGGCCGTTGACCATAATCAGCGTCGTGCCGCCTTCTGCCGTGCCATCCGTGCGCACCAAATAGGCTTCTGACGCGGTGTAGACGACCGGACGGCTTGGGTCACGCTGGTCAGACAGGAAAACATCGCGTAGCACCCCATCTGGGCCGATCACGCGGCTGTAAAAGGTGACCCCGCTTCCAGGGCTCAAAAAAGCGCCCTCGGTGAGCAGCCGTGCAGCGATATTTTGCGACACTTCCGCCTCGCGCTGGCTCAGCTGAGCAGCGGCGCGCGGCACCAGGCCGTGCATCAAAACGGACATCATAACGGCGACTGATATACCGAAAATCAAGAAGGGGCGGGCCAGCCGCCAAGGGCTCGCCCCGGTGGCCTGCATCACAACCATTTCGCTATCATTGCTTAGGCGATGGGTCA
>CAYWNJ010000207.1:0-5006 GCA_964459535.1 uncultured Rhodobacterales bacterium | reverse complement strand
AGAATAAAGAGCGCGCGGCGCGGCTTGGCGTTTATCATACGCCTGCAGCGACAACGGTGCGGTGTAAGGTCTTTGGCGAGACGGTGTTTTTTGTTGTCGACAATCCGCAGGATTATATTCAGCAGCATCACCTGCGGGGCATGTTCTATGAGGCGGACGAGCTGCGCATGATGGAGCGGTATTTTCCGACTGGCGGGCGCTTTTTGGATATCGGCGCGAATATTGGGAACCATGCGCTCTATCTTGGCCTCTTTCGAAAAGCATCTTATATCAAGGTATTAGAGCCAAGCGCGCGCGCGATTACGCTGCTTGAAGCCAATGTTTATATGAATGGGTTGGAGCGGGTTTGTGATCTGAGTGATCTTGGCATCGGCCTCTCGGACGGGACGTCGGATGTCGCCCGGCTCAATTATCGGAGCGCCCATAACCTTGGCATGACACAACTGATTGAAGGCGACGGACGAGTGGCGCTCAAGACCGCCGATGAGATCATTGGAGATCAAGCCTTTGATTTGATCAAGATTGACGTGGAAGGGATGGAGCTTAAGGTTTTGGCGGGGATGCGCCGCTATCTGGCGCACAACCCCACCCCGATTTTCGTTGAGGTTAATCTTGAGCATCGAGAGGCGTTTAAGGCTTGGCTTGATGAAAATAGCTATGAGATAGCAATGAGTTCTCAACGGTACCGAGAGAACCGAAATTTTATGATCGTGCCGGCGGGGAACTAAGATGCACGTATTGCTTAGATATGGAAATTGCACACCGCCGCTTTGGGTTACCCGCTGCGGGACATCAGAAGATTGTCCAGGGAGTTGGCTATGACAGAAACAACGACCCGTGAAACTGAGGCGCGTATTGCGCGGCTTTCCCGGCGCTCTGCCGCGTCAGAGGCGACTTTGATCATGACGGCAGGGGTGGCTTTGCTTGCTGTGGTGCAGTTTTGGTTTGCTGAGGTCACGTTTTTGCCTGTTTCTGTGGCCACTGGATTACCACCAACAGCGATTTGGATATTGGGCTCGTTCCTAATTTCTGGCGTTTGGGCTGTGCTGCATTACCGGCGTATCGCGCCACGGATCCAAGCGGCCAAAGACGATGTGGCCGCGCGCCTTTACGAGCAACAGAAAAAACGCCGTGCGGAGGTCGCAGCGCAGATTGCAGCGCGCGACGCAGAGACAATGGAGAGCAACAAATGATTGCGGTACTTGTCTCGCAGTGTCTTGGCGCGGCGCTGGGTGTCTTTATTGGCGTCTTCTTGGGACTGAGCATTCGCAAACGGCGTCAGGGCACGGCGGAGGGGCTGCTGAATGGATCTGTGTTGCTGACGGCTTCGGCGGCGGGCGGTTTGGCCTTACTGGTGATGATGTTGATCAACTATTTGACAGGAGCAAGCGGATGATTATCACCACAACGCCGAATATCGAGGGCAAGACGATCACCGCCTATAAAGGTATTGTTGTAGGCGAGGCGATCTTGGGCGCGAATGTGATCCGCGATGTGTTCGCCGGGATTACTGACATTCTTGGCGGTCGCTCGGGCGCTTATGAGGAAGAGCTCGCTAAAGCTCGCAAGACAGCGCTTTCAGAGATGGAAGAACAGGCCGTCGCGCTGGGTGCCGGGGCTGTGGTCGGGGTCGACCTGGACTATGAGGTGATCAACAACATGCTGATGGTGTCGGCCTCTGGCACGGCGGTGGAGCTCGCCTGAGGATGGAAGACGCGCATGTCCCAGTGCCCGAGGCTGAGCCTTTAGGCGTTTTTTGGTGGCGCGGCGTTCCCAATTTCGGGGACGCCATTACGCCTCTGATCGTGGGATATGTCGCGGCACGTCCTGTGCAGCATGTAAGGCCCAACCAGGCCGAGCTTTTCGCGATTGGATCAATCCTCCATGTCGCCCGCCGCGCAGTTTTAAGCGGGCATGGCCCGACGCCCACAGTTTGGGGCAGCGGAGTTTTAATGCCGCCGCGGCGGGATTTTGTCGATCAAGTGATTTTTGCCGCGCTGCGCGGCCCAATAACCGCTGCGCTTTTAGGGCTTGAGATGGATACATATGGCGATCCCGGCCTCCTCATCTCTGAGATCATCACGGATATCCCAGCGGATCGGGACCGGATTGGCATCGTGCCACACCATACGCTTGTGGACGACCCCGAGCTTACCCGGCTTTTAAAGAAAGACCCCGCTTACATGCTGATTGACCCGCGAGGCGATCCGGCAGAGATTTGCGGCCAGATTGCCAGTTGCGCCCATATCTTTGCCTCGTCCTTACATGGGTTGATCATCGCGGATGCCTATGGTGTAGCGAATACCTGGCTGGTGCCCGAAGGGCAAAGCTGGCTGAAATACCATGACTATGCGGCCTCCATTGGCCGGTCGATGATTGCACCTATCTTGCTTGAAGACGTGCCAAAGCGCGTTGGCAAGCCCGACCAGGACCCCAGCGCCTATGCCGATGGGATCGCCCGCGCACGCGCTGCGCTCAAACAGACATTCCCCGCCTCCTTGCGGGCTCAAACCCCATCGCCTATTGGCGCGTAACGACGAGAGGATCGACACATGCTTACGATCAAAGATCTAAGAGTGGAATTGGAAGAGGAAGGCAAAGAGATCCTGAAAGGTGTGGATCTTGAGGTTGAAGCGGGCAAGGTCCACGCGATCATGGGGCCAAACGGGTCGGGTAAATCGACGCTATCCTATGTTCTGGCAGGCCGAGACGGCTATGAGGTCACAAACGGCAGCGCGCATCTGGAAGGTCAAGATTTGCTAGAGCTTGAACCCGAGGAACGCGCGGCAGCCGGGCTGTTCCTCGCGTTCCAATACCCGGTGGAGATCCCCGGCGTTGGCAACATGACCTTCTTGCGCACGGCGCTCAATGCACAGCGCAAAGCGCGCGGCCAAGAAGAGGTGAGCGCCGCCGATTTCCTCAAGCTTGTACGCGCGCGGGCCAAAGAGCTGAAGATCGACGCGGATATGCTAAAGCGCCCGGTCAATGTCGGCTTTTCGGGGGGCGAGAAAAAGCGCAATGAGATCCTGCAAATGGCAATGCTTGAGCCTAAGATGTGCATTCTCGATGAGACCGACTCGGGCCTTGATGTTGATGCGATGAAGCTCGTGTCCGAAGGCGTCAACGCGCTCAGGGATGCCGGGCGTGGATTCTTGGTGATCACCCATTACCAGCGGCTACTCGATCATATCAAACCCGATGTCGTACACATTATGGCCGATGGCCGGATCGTAAAAAGCGGCGGCCCAGAGCTTGCGCTGGAGGTCGAGACCAACGGCTACGCGGACATTCTGGCTGAGGTGGCGTGATGGGCGCTTTGAAAGACATGCAAACAGAGTTGACCGAGCGCGCGGTGCCCCAGACGGGTTGGTCCGGCGCGGCGCGCAGTGAGGCGATGGCGCGGGTGCGCAACATGGGCCTGCCCGGTCGACGCGACGAGTATTGGCGCTTTACCCGGCCCGATGCGCTGACCGCAGCAGCGCCAGATGCCGCGCCTTTGCTCAAGACGGATGAGCCGGCAATTTTTGGCGAAATTGACAGTCTGCATATTGTCTTTGTCGATGGCATGTTTGACGCGGCGGCCTCGGATGATCTGAGCTTGACCGGCCTGAGTATCGAACGGTTGGCGGCGGCTCAAACCGATATCCACTGGGCGCAAGGGCTCTATGGCCAGCTTGAGGCGCGCGGGCAGTCGCCGGTTGCGCGCCCGCTCGCGGCGCTCAATACCGCGCTTGCCACCGATGGGCTGTTGATCCACGTCACGGGGCCGGTCGCTAAGCCGGTACACGTGACCTATCAGCGCTCGGATCCCAGTGCTGATGCGATGCTTCACCATGTGATCAAGCTGGATCCGGGAACCTCTCTGACGTTCTTAGAAAATGGACCCGCTGCGGCCCGGATGAACACCGTGCTGGAAGCGGAGATTGCAGAGACGGCGCAGCTCCACCATATCCGCGCGCAAGGGCGGGACCATGAACGGGTCAGCGCGACCCATCTCTTCGCGCGCTTGGGGGCCAACTCGACCTTCAAGAGCTTTACGATGACCGCGAATGGGGCGCTCACCCGCAACGAGGCCGTGATTGAGCTGACCGGCGATGAAGGTATTGCGCATATCGCGGGTGCATGCGTGGGCGATGGCGCGTTCCACCATGATGATACGGTCTTTATCACCCATGACGCCGCGCGCTGTGAAAGCCGCCAAGTCTTTAAGAAAGTGCTGCGCAATGGCGCGGTCGGCGTCTTCCAAGGCAAGATACTCGTCAAACCTGGCGCGCAGAAGACCGATGGTTATCAGATCAGCCAATCGCTCTTGCTCGACGAGGATAGCCAATTTCTCGCCAAGCCCGAGCTTGAGATCTACGCGGATGATGTGGCCTGTTCACATGGCAGCACATCCGGGGCGATTGACGAGACCGCGTTGTTCTACCTGCGCTCGCGCGGGGTGCCTCGGGCCGAGGCGACAGACTTGCTGACCCTTGCCTTTCTCGCCGAAGCGGTGGACGAGATCGAAAATCCCGATTTGCGCGCGCAGATCGAGGCGCGGCTGGCGGAATGGCTTGAGCGGCATAGGCACTGATGGCGGTCACGACCCATATACTTGCCACCTATCGCGGGCCGGGCCGGGTGGTGCGCCAACTCATCCGCCAGGGCCAGCGAGAGGATCGCCTCTTGGCCTATCTTATGGCGGCGTGCCTGATGATGTTCGCCGGTCAAGTGCCTCGGATCGCGCGCGAAAGCCACCTTTTCGGCAGCGATCTGAGCACGCATTTGCAAGCAGCGGCTCTGGGCTGGCTGCTGATGGCCCCGCTTGCAATCTACCTGATCGCGCCGATTTCACGCCTGATCGGGATGGCCTTGGGGGGGCAGGGCAGCTGGTTTGGCGCGCGCCTTGCGCTAATTTGGGCCTTGCTCGCAGCCTGTCCGCTGTTCCTGCTCGTCGGCCTGGTTGCAGGGTTTATCGGCCCAGGACCTGCGTTTGATATTGTCGGGCTGGCTTGGTTAGCGGT
>CAYWNJ010000206.1:0-5021 GCA_964459535.1 uncultured Rhodobacterales bacterium | reverse complement strand
CCTCAAACGCCTCTCCGATGCGCTGGAGGACCAAGATGTGATCCACGCGGTCATTCGCGGCTCCGCGCTTAACAATGACGGGCGCGACAAGGTTGGCTTTACCGCCCCGTCGGTGACCCCTCAAGCGCAAGTCATTGCCGAAGCGCAAGCCATTGCCGACGCGCCACCCGAGAGCATAACGATGATCGAGGCGCATGCCGCGGGCACGGCGGTGGGCGATCCGATTGAACTCGCTGCCCTGTCAGAGGTGTTTGGCGCAGTGCAAACACCCTGCGCGCTTGGTTCGGTCAAAAGCAACATTGGGCATGTCGATGCGGCATCGGGCATTGCGGGTTTCCTCAAAGCCACCCTTGCGCTGTCACGCCGCGCTATTCCGCCTAGCGTCCATTTCAAAGCGCCCAACGCGGCCTTGGCCCGCGGTGATACCCCGTTTTATGTACCGACGGAACTTACGCCACATGATCCGGCCCAAGGGCCCATGCGCGCGGGCGTTAGCTCCTTTGGTATCGGCGGAACAAATTGTCACGTCGTATTGCAAGAGCCCCCTACGCAGTCCAGGCAGGCACACCCCGAAGCCCCACATATCTTGCGCCTTTCGGCCAAGACAGGCGAAGCGCTAGGCCAAGCTGCACGCGATTTGGCGGATCATCTCAGCCGCGCACCTGTGGCGCTATGCGACGTTGCCCATACGCTTTGGTATGGTCGAGAGCTTTATCCGCGCCGCTTGGCCATTGCCGCCCAAACGCCTGAGCAAGCGGCGCAGAAGTTGCGCGCGGCGGCGGACCAAGCGCCGTCAGAGACGACGGCCTCGGGCGTTGTCTTTATGTTTCCAGGCCTTGGAGATCACTACCCGCTGCTCGGGTGGGAGCTCTATTGCAGCGCCCCTGCCTTCCGCGCCGAGATTGATGCCTGCACTGCGTTGCTACAAGGCCATTTGGACCAGGATATTCGCGATATCCTTTACCCGGAAAAGGATTGGGCACGCGCCGCGCCGGAACAGGTCCAGGGGCAAGCCCCGGCCAAGCTCGATCTGCGCGCGATGCTCAAACGGGACACGCCTGCGGCACCGCAACCGATGGATTTTCCAATCGGGGGGCAGACCGGAATCTTTGTCACTGAATATGCGCTTGCGCGCCTCTTGCAAGCCTGGGGCCTGAGCCCGTCCGCACTCGTGGGCTATAGCATAGGTGAGTTCGTTGCGGCCTGCCTTGCTGGGATTGTCTCTGTCGAAGACGCACTGCGCATTGTCGCGCTACGTGCAAAGCTGATCGAGTCCCATGTTCCGCGCGGGGGGATGATGGCTGTTCCGCTGGGAGAGGATGCGCTTGCCGCGCGTTTGCCCCAAGCATTGTCAATTGGGGCGGCCAGCGGCGGCAAGATGACTATTCTGTCCGGCCCGGTCGCAGCGCTTGAGGACTTTGCGACTGCTTTAAAGGCCGAGGATATCTCCGTCCAAATGCTTGGCGCGACCTATGCCTATCATTCCAAGATGATGTCCGCGATTGAAGCACCTTTGGCGGAGGTGATCGGGTCGGCCAGGCTGAATCCGCCGCGCGTGCCAGTCGTCTCTTGCGTCACCGGCAAGTGGTTGACGGATGCCGAGGCGATGGACCCGCACTACTGGGCGCGCCATCTCAGTCGCACTGTTCGCTTTCGCGATGCGGTCTCGACACTCATGACAGAGGGGAACCTTGCCTTGGCCGAGCTTGGCCCTGGTCAATCGCTGACCGCGCATTCGGTCGCGGTTCGGAGCGCCGCGCAAAGTAACAACACCATCGCGCCCTTGATGAAGTGGTCCTATTCCTCCGAACCCGAGCGCGAAGCTTTGCTCGCTGGTCTCGCGCGGCTTTGGAGCGCTGGGCTAAGCCTTGACGGTCTGCCCGAGGCGCAAGGCGCACGCAAAGTACCCTTGCCGACCTATCCGTTTGCTAGAACGCCACACTGGATCGAACCGGTCACCGCGACCACAAGCCAAACCGGGCGCCGCCCAAGCGCAGACTGGGCCCTGGCCCCAAGCTGGGCGCCCGCCCCGATGCGCCGCAGAGTGACGGATAAAGCGCAGCGGTTCTTCCTTTTGGGGCAAGGGCGCGCGTTAACAGAACCGCTTGCCGATGCGTTGCGAGCGGCAGGGGAAGAGGTTCAGTTTTTTAGCGAATTGACGGCGCTTGCCTCTACTTTGAAAGACGGCAGCCTGGACGGCGCGCTGCCCCATATCGTGCTTCTCGATCTCATCGACGCGGCGGCGGATTTTGAGGCTGCGCAAAGGGTTGGCTATGATGCCACTGTGTCCCTCTTCCAGACCATTGCGGCCATTCGAAGCGAGGAGATTCGCCTGACCGTTTTGGCGACGGGGTTGAGCGATCCGCTCGTTGGCCGACACTTGCAGCCGGACAAAGCGACAGTTCTAGGCGCCTTGCTTGTCGCCGCGCAAGAACGTCCGGGTTTGACAACACTCGCGATTGATCTGGAGCCCGACACAGGGCCTGAACAGGCCGTTCGGCAGATCACCGAGAGCCTTTATGCCGAGGTTTCAGCGCCTCTGATCGCCTACCGAAACGGGCGACGGTTCAGACAAATCTACTCTGATTTGGCGCTGCCCGAGACGCATATGGGCGTGCTAAGACCGAATGGCGTCTATGTCATTACCGGCGGTCTCGGCGGAGTTGGGTTGGCGGTGGCGGCATATCTGTCTGGTCAAGGGCCGCTCAAGCTGGCGCTTCTTGGACGCTCGGCCTCGGACGCCGCTCTGGACCCGGCCAAGCGCGCGGCGCTTGAGGGCATCCGTGCGCAGGGCAGCACAGTTGAACTCATCGCCGCAGACGTCGCAGACGAGGCTGCGATGCGCGGCGCTTTTGAGACCATCACGGAGAAGCTTGGGCCGATAAACGGCGTCATCCACTGCGCGGGCGCTATCGGCGCAGAAACCTTTTCCGAGCTTAAAGGCGCAGCGCCAGCCGATGCGCAAAAGCAATTCCGCGCAAAGATCGTAGGCACCCGCGTTTTAGACAACCTGCTGAGTGAGACCTCTGCCGATTTTTGTGTCCTCATGTCCTCGCTCGCTGCTCAGCTTGGCGGCTTGGGTTTTTCTGCCTATGCAGCGGCGAACCTGTGGATGGACGCCTTTGCCGAGTCAAAGCTGGGCGCGCCTGGCCCGCGCTGGGTCTCGCTGAACTGGGACGCTTGGCAGATTGGGAACATCCGCGCGGCGGTGGACGGGTTTGGGGCGACTGTTTCGGACTACTTTATGGAGCCGGAGATCGCCTGTGATTTGATGCTACGCGCCTTAGCGCAGACCGACCTTGCGCGCGTCGTCGTGTCGACCGGAGACTTGCAGCAGCGGTTGTCTCAATGGGTGCAAGGCAGACCCGACCCGGCGATCACGCGGCAGAAGCGCGCGGCAACGCCAAAGGATTTCCGCGCGCCAACGACACCGATTGAGAAAGAACTGGCCCAAATCTGGCAGGATCTCTTTGCGATCGAGCCGATTGGCTTAACCGATAATTTCTTTGCGCTTGGCGGGCATTCTTTGTTGGCCACACAGCTAAATGCGCGGATCACAAGCCGCACCGGCGCGGAGCTTTCGCTTGCGGCTGTTCTGAGAGCGCCAACCATCGCGGAGCTGGCCGCGCTGGTCGAAAGCGCGCTGCTTGAGGCTGTTGATGAAAGCACGCTAGAAGACTTAGTCTCCGAGATTGATGGGCTCTCAGACGCAGCGCTGGACGCGCTTTTGTCGGAGCAGGACGGGTGAGCACAAGTCTGGCGGACAAGCTGGCCCGTTTCTCGCCAGAAAAGCGCGCGGCATTGATGAAAAAACTCGCGCAGGCGCAGTCGAACCCAGAACCGGTAACGCAAAATGCGGCCATCTTATCGCCCGCGCAAGAGCGTTGGGTTTTCCAAGATGAGATGACGCCCGCCAATCCTGCGCACTGCATCTTTGGCGCGCTGCGTTTGCGCGGTCAGTTGGATTATGCGGCGCTCGATCAAAGCCTGCGCACGATTTATGACCGCCATGATCCGCTTCAACTGAATTTCCATCGTGTGAGCGGTGCGCTCCGACCCAGCAAGCGCGGCGATGCTTTTCATATAAACCACGTTGATATATCCGCGCATGGCCAGGATGCCCAAGCAGCGCTGAGTGAGGTTCATACTGCGGAAATGCAGCGCGGATTTGATCTGAGCAAGGATCAGCTCATCCGCGTGACGCTGGTCAAGCTGGCCGAAAACGACCATGCGTTGCTTTTCGCTGTACATCACATTGTGTTCGATGGTTGGTCGATGAGCGTGTTCTTTGACGAGCTGGCCAAAACCTACACCGACATCGTTAATGGCAAGCCCGCGTCGCTGTCGCCGTTGCAGCAGAACTTTGCAAAGAGTATCGCACGGCAACAGCAGCGCCTATCGGGCAAAACCCGTGAAAGATTGCTGGGCTATTGGCGCAGTGCCCTGGCCGATGCGCCTGCTCAGACCGACCTTGAGCCGGATCAACCGCTCCGCGCCTCCACGCGAGATCAAGTCCCTGACCTTACCGGGCACGTTGTCGAAGCGCGGCTTTCTCGCGCACTTGTCGAAGGTCTTTCAAAACTGGGGCAAGAGGCTGGTGCTTCTCTTTACGCAACGCTTTTGACCGGATATTTCATCCTGCTTTCAAAGCTCACCGGACAAGATGACCTGGTGGTCGGCACCCCCGCGAGTGGTCGTTCAGATGAGGCGGCCGAAGCGCTGATTGGCCTCTTCCTTAATACGCTCGCAATCAGGGCCGAGTTCGAGCCAGAAGCAACGGGAAGAGCGGCCCTGTCGGCAGTTTCAGAACGCGTCCTCGCTGCGCTGGATCATCAAGAACTTCCCTTTGAGCATGTCGTTCAAGAAACCGGGCAAGGGCGCGGGGCGCAAACGCATCCTTTGTTCCAACTGATGTTCAATTTGACCCCAAGCCCAGCACGCACGCTCGACTTGCCGGGTTTAGAGGCGCGGTTTATCCCGCCACCCCTCCATCACTGTGCCTTCTCCCACATCCTCTATGC
>CAYWNJ010000205.1:0-5028 GCA_964459535.1 uncultured Rhodobacterales bacterium | reverse complement strand
AGGCGGAATCCGAACTGGTTGCGGGCTATCAGGTTGAGTATTCCTCGACCCCCTTCCTGCTCTTTATGATTGGCGAGCTTGTCGCGGTTGTGCTGATGTGTGCGCTGACAACCCTGCTCTTTTTCGGCGGTTGGCTCTCGCCCATCCCTGGCCTGCCTGACGGCATTCTTTGGATGGTGGCGAAGATGCTTTTCGTCTTCTTCATCTTCTCAATGGTAAAGGCCATCACTCCGCGTTACCGCTATGATCAGCTTATGCGGATCGGCTGGAAAGTGTTCTTGCCGCTCAGCTTAGCCTGGGTCGTGTTCGTCGCTTTTGCCGCCAAATTCGAGTGGTTCTGGGGTGCCTATGCACGCTGGACAATGGTGGGGTAAGCGATGATGGCGATTGCCCATATTCTTGTGATTGGCCGTTTTACGCGGTTGCAACTGAAACAGCGCATCGCGCGCGTTAGCCTAAATCAAGGAGTCGTCGCGTGACACAGATCGACTATACCCGCGCGGCCAAATATTTCCTGTTGCAGGATATTTGGGCGGGCATGCGCCTGGGGCTGAAATATTTCTTTGCGCCCAAAGCGACGGTGAATTATCCGCATGAGAAGGGTCCGCTGTCGCCACGTTTTCGCGGCGAGCACGCACTGCGCCGCTACCCCAATGGCGAAGAGCGCTGCATTGCGTGCAAGCTTTGCGAGGCGGTTTGCCCGGCGCAAGCGATCACCATTGATGCCGAGCCGCGGGCGGATGGCTCGCGCCGGACGACCCGCTACGACATTGACATGACCAAATGTATCTATTGCGGCTTTTGCCAAGAGGCGTGCCCGGTTGATGCGATTGTCGAGGGCCCGAACTTCGAATTCTCGACCGAAACACGCGAAGAGCTGTTCTATGACAAGGCAAAGCTGCTTGAGAATGGCGACCGCTGGGAGGCAGAAATCGCCCGCAACCTCGAATTGGATGCGCCCTACAGATGAATAATGCGCGCGATCATGAGCTGCCGGTGATGCTGAGAGCTGCGATGCCGCGCCGGGGCATTCTCTTTGAAGATGCCGTGACAATTGCTCTTTGCGGGAGTTATAGGCTTGGCGGCGGAAAGAATGGCGCATTTTGCCGGCCCGCTCGGAACAACCAAGTAAGTGCAGAGGCGAGGTGCCGATCATGGCTTTGAGGTTTGAGGGTCATATGCCGGTGCATATGGGCCAAGGAGGGATGTGAAATGGCAATGATCCTAAGCTTTTACCTCTTTGCGATCTGCGTCGTGGTCGGCGGGCTATTTACGGTCATCTCGCGCAATCCGGTGCATTCTGTGCTGTGGCTTATCCTTGCGTTTCTAAGCTCGGCGGGGCTTTTCGTTCTACTTGGAGCCGAGTTCGTCGCGATGTTGATGATCATTGTATATGTCGGCGCGGTCGCGGTTTTGTTCCTCTTTGTGGTGATGATGCTGGATGTCGATTTTGCTGAGCTCAAAGCTGAGATGGCAAAATACCTGCCGCTTGGTCTGCTGATTGGGTTGATTATTCTTATGCAATTCTTGGTTGCTTTTGGCGCTTGGGAAAGCGCAAGCGCGGCCTCGGATCTGCGGGTGAACCCCATCCCGACGGATCGCCACAATACCGAAGCGCTGGGGATGATCCTGTATGACCAATACTTCCTCCTCTTCCAGCTTTCGGGGTTGATTTTGCTGGTGGCGATGGTGGGCGCGATCATTCTGACCCTTCGCCATCGCGAGGACGTCAAGCGTCAGGATGTGCTGGCACAGATGTACCGTGATCCGGCGCAGGCAATGGAACTCAAAGACATCAAGCCGGGGCAAGGTCTATGACATTTTATAAAGGTCGAGCGCAATGATCGGACTGGGACATTACCTTGCAGTGGCGGCGATCCTCTTTGTCGTCGGGATTTTCGGCCTTTTTCTTAACCGAAAGAATGTGATCATTCTGCTGATGAGCATTGAGCTGATGCTTTTGGCGGTGAATATTAACCTTGTCGCCTTTTCTAGCTTTCATGGTGATTTGGTGGGGCAGGTCTTTACGCTCTTCGTGCTAACCGTTGCCGCTGCGGAGGCGGCGATTGGGCTTGCGATCCTTGTTTGCTTCTTCCGCAATCGCGGCACGATCGCGGTTGAAGATGTCAACGTGATGAAAGGGTAGGGCAGTATGGAAACCATCCTCCTTTTTGCCCCGCTTGTCGGTGCGATCCTGTGCGGCTTTGGCTGGCGCGCGATTGGAGAGACCGCCGCGATGTGGCTCGCAACAGGTCTGTAGTTCCTCTCGGCGATCCTGAGTTGGATCGTATTTCTAAGCTTTGACGGCACCACCGAGCAGATCCAAATCCTGCGGTTTATCGAAAGTGGCACGCTGAGCACAGATTGGTCGATCCGCCTGGACCGGCTGACCGCGATTATGTTGATCGTGATCACAACGGTGTCTTCTCTCGTGCATCTTTATAGCTTTGGCTACATGGATCACGACCCGCAATGGCGCGAGGGTGAGGTCTATAAGCCGCGCTTTTTCGCCTATCTAAGCTTTTTCACCTTCGCGATGCTGATGCTCGTGACATCGGACAATCTTGTGCAGATGTTCTTTGGCTGTGAGGGCGTGGGCGTCGCCTCTTACCTGCTGATCGGCTTTTACTATCGCAAGCCTTCGGCCAATGCGGCGGCGATCAAAGCCTTTGTGGTCAACCGGGTGGGGGATTTTGGCTTTGCGCTGGGGATCTTCGCGCTGTTTTTCCTCGCTGATAGTATTCGCTTTGACGATATCTTTGCCTATGTGCCGACCTTGGCAGAGACGCAAGTGACCTTTCTATGGAGTGACTGGAACGCCGCGAATTTGATTGCGGTGCTGCTCTTTATCGGTGCGATGGGGCAGACGGCGCAGTTGCTTTTGCACACTTGGCTGCCCGACGCGATGGAGGGACCGACGCCGGTTTCGGCGCTCATCCACGCGGCGACGATGGTGACGGCGGGTGTGTTCCTCGTCTGTCGCATGTCACCGCTGATGGAGTTTGCGCCCGAGGCTGCGGCATTCATCACCGTGCTTGGGGCAAGCACCGCCTTTTTCGCGGCAACCGTGGGCCTGGTGCAGACGGATATCAAGCGGGTGATCGCCTATTCGACCTGTTCGCAGCTGGGCTATATGTTCGTGGCGGCCGGGGTCGGGATGTACTCGGCGGCGATGTTCCACCTTTTCACCCACGCGTTTTTCAAGGCAATGCTGTTTTTGGGTGCAGGCTCGGTCATTCATGCGATGCATCACGAGCAAGATATGATGCGCTATGGTGCGCTGCGCAAAAAGATCCCTTATACGTTTTGGGCGATGATGATTGGCACGCTCGCGATTACCGGCGTTGGCGTGCCGGTTTGGATTTTGACGCTGGGCGAGACGCCGATTGGCTTTGCGGGTTTCCAGTCGAAGGATGCGATTGTTGAAAGCGCTTATGCCGCAGGGTCGATGTATGGGTTCTGGCTGCTCGTTCTGGCGGCGCTTATGACCTCGTTCTACAGTTGGCGGCTGATGTTCCTCACCTTCTATGGCACAGCGCGGGGGGACAAACACACCCATGACCATGCGCATGAAAGCCCGGCTGTCATGCTGGTGCCTTTGGGCGTGCTGAGCGTGGGCGCCGTGCTCGCGGGTATGGTTTGGTATAGCAGCTTCTTTGGCCATGTGGACCAAGTGGGCAAGTTTTACGGCATCCCGGTTGCTGAGGCCGCCGCCTATGGCCAGGAAAAGGTCGAGGGCGCATCAGAGGATCATGGCGACGCGGCCAAGGGCGATGGCAAGCACCACTACGCCTTCACGGGCGCGCCGGGCGAAGGGGCGATTTATATGGCGCCCGAGAATACGCTGCTAGAGGACGCGCATAAGGTGCCCTATTGGGTCAAAACCTCGCCCTTTATTGCGATGCTCTTAGGTTTTGCCTTGGCCTATCAGATGTATATCCGCAGACCTCAGATGCCCGCGCAAATGGCTGAGATGTTCGCGCCGCTCTATCTCTTTTTGAAAAACAAGTGGTATTTTGATGAGCTCTACAACCTCATCTTTGTCTTGCCCGCGCTGGCCATTGGTCGCTTCTTATGGCGGCGCGGCGATGAGAACACCATTGATGGCGCGCTCAATGGGGTCGCGATGGGCATTGTGCCCTTCTTTACTCGTCTGGCTGGGCGGGTGCAGTCGGGTTACATCTTCACCTATGCGTTTGCGATGGTCCTTGGCATCGCGGTGCTGGTCACCTGGATGAGCATTGGAGGCGTGCGGTAATGGATAATCTACTCTCCATCACCACCTTTATCCCAGCCCTCGCGGCGTTGATCCTGCTGATTTTCCTGCGCGGGGATGATGCAGCGGCGCAGCGCAATGCCAAATGGGTCGCGATGTTCGCCACCTCCGCGACCTTCTTGGTGTCGCTCTTTATCCTGGCGGAGTTTGATCCCGACGATACCGGCTTTCAGTTCGTCGAGGAAAGCACGTGGATCATGGGCCTTGGCTATAAAATGGGGGTTGATGGGATCAGTGTTCTCTTTGTGATGCTGACGACCTTTATGATGCCGCTTGTGATTGCCGCGTCTTGGGATGTGACTGTTCGGGTTAAGGAATACATGATCGCCTTCTTGGTTCTGGAGACGCTTATGCTGGGTGTGTTCATGGCCTTGGACCTGGTGCTCTTCTACCTCTTCTTCGAAGCCGGTCTCATCCCCATGTTCCTGATCATCGGGATTTGGGGTGGCGCGAACCGGATCTATGCGAGCTTTAAGTTCTTTCTTTACACGTTCCTCGGCTCGGTGCTGATGCTCGTGGCAATGGTGGGCATGTATGCCGACGCAGGGACCACCGATATTGAGGCACTTCTGAGCCATGAGTTTGAGTTCGCGAGCTTCTCTATCCTAGGGTTTCAGATTGTGGGCGGCGTGCAAACGCTCCTATTCCTGGCGTTTTTCGCCAGTTTCGCGGTGAAAATGCCGATGTGGCCGGTGCATACTTGGTTGCCGGATGCTCACGTTCAGGCGCCGACGGCGGGCTCGGTCGTGCTG
>CAYWNJ010000204.1:0-5047 GCA_964459535.1 uncultured Rhodobacterales bacterium | reverse complement strand
GCGTCTTGTCCACGGCGATACCGCCTAGCCGCCCGTATGGCTCATATGGCGCGGCATTTGCCCCCCGATACTTTGGCGGGTGTAGTCAAAATCATGCCCTTTGGGCTTGGCGGCGATGGCCGCGCGGATCGCCTGCTCTAGCGCGGTATCGTCTCCGCTCGCGCGCAGCGGGGCGCGCAAATCGGCACGATCTTCTTGCCCAAGGCACATGTAAATCTCGCCGGTACAAGTGATGCGTACCCGATTGCAGCTTTCACAGAAATTATGACTGAGCGGCGTGATAAAGCCAATCTTTTGCCCCGTCTCCTCAAGCCGCACATAGCGCGCAGGCCCGCCCGTACGCTCGGCCAGATCGGTTACGGCATAGGCGCTTTCATAGCGCGCGCGGACGTCTTTGAGTGACCAGTATTGATCCAGGCGGTTTTCATTCCCCAGATCACCCATCGGCATAACCTCGATCCAGGTCAGGCCCATGCCCCGCTCTGCGCACCATTCGGTGAGGCGCGGCAGCTCCTCCTCGCTAAAGCCCTTTAGCGCCACCGCATTAATTTTGACCTGAAGGCCCGCCGCCAGCGCAGCATCGACCCCGCGCAGCACCTGCGCCAAGCGCCCCCAGCGCGTGATCTGCGCGAACTTATCATCGTCAAGCGTATCAAGAGAGACGTTTACCCGCCGTACCCCGGCCGCATAAAGCGCGTGCGCGAACCGCTCCAATTGGCTGCCATTTGTGGTGAGCGTCAACTCGTCCAGGGCCCCGCTCTCCAAATGCCGTCCCATCGCATTGAAAAAGGTCAGGATATCGCGGCGCACCAACGGCTCGCCGCCTGTGATCCGAAGCTTGCGCACGCCCAGGCGAATGAAGGTGCTGCAAAGACGGTCAAGCTCTTCAAGGCTAAGCAGCTCTTTCTTTGGCAAAAACGTCATATTCTCTGACATGCAATACACACAGCGGAAATCGCACCGGTCCGTCACCGAAAGGCGCAAATAGCTGATAGGGCGTGCGAACGGGTCGATCAAAGGCGTGTCCATACCCGCTTGGTAGGCCCCGCTTGGCGTTTGAGCAAGAGGCAATAGCGATCAGCGGGCGGGGGAATTTCCACCGCCCGGAGATTGCTTGACCTCGCGGCCCTGTTCTGCTCGCTTACCCATAGGCAGCGCCTGCGCCCTATAGCATCAGAAGGCCGCGATGATGAACGAGATGACAACACAGACGCTTGAGCTGGGAGGAAAGCCCTTTTTTGTGCGCAGTTGGGGCGCGCCGGATTTGCCCGTACTCTTGATGTTGCATGGGTTCCCTGAATATGGCGGCGCGTGGTCCGACGTGGCCCGCCACTTGGCGCATCGGTTTCACTGTATTGCCCCTGATCAGCGCGGTTATGGTCAAAGCTGGTGCCCTGAGGGCGTTAGCGCCTACACGACCTCTCAATTGGTGGCTGACATGGCCACCTTGATCGGCACGCGGCGCGTAACGGTGATGGGGCATGACTGGGGCGCTGGGGTTGCCTATGGCCTTGCAATGTTCCGACCCGAACTGGTGGAGCGCCTGATCATCGCGAACGGCGTCCATCCCGCGATATTTCAAACCGCGCTTGCCAAGGGAGGGGCACAGTCCGAGGCGTCCCAATATATGCTTTACCTGCGCGAAGACGGGTCTGAGGACGCGCTGGCTCAAGACAACTATGCCAAGCTTCTCTCGCTTTTCTCAGCAAAGATGGATATGTCTTGGCTGACCGAGGACAAGCGCACGGCATATCTGCGCGAATGGTCCCGCCCTGGCCGGTTGCGCGCAATGATCAACTGGTATCGCGCCTCACCGCTTCGGGTAGCGCGCCCAGGCGAGCCCTTGACCGAAACGCCGGATCTACCGCTTGAGCGTCTAAAGGTACGCTGTCCGCATCTTTTGATTTGGGGGCGCCAAGATACCGCATTGCTTCCCGAAGCGACAGAGGGTCTGGAGGTCTTTGCGCCCGATCTAACGCGGGTCGAACTGCCCGATGTTGATCACTGGTTGCTGCATCAAGACCCGGAGGCCGTCGCACAGACGATCTTGGACTGGCATCCCTAAGACGTCCGCCCTGCAACCTGAGAAACCCTACGTTACTTCGAATAGCGCCGTTCTGGGCTAGAGTCCTGAGGTTTAAGGTTGAACGCTCTAGATCGTGCCGCCGCGCATCGCGACAAATTGCGCCACGAGCGAATGGGTATTGAATGCTGCACTGCGGCATGACAAGATACTTCTATGACCCAAAAACGCCTCTCTCGGGAACTTTGGCTAAAAGCTGGCATAGCGGCATTGGCAACAGGCGGCGCCGATGTATTGGGCGCAGAACCTCTGGCGCGCAAACTCGGGACCACCAAGGGCTCTTTTTACTGGCACTTTACAGATGTTCCAACCTTTCACCAAGCCTTGCTGGATCGTTGGAAGCGCGATGCATTTGCGCAGATCGTCGCTGAGATGGAAGGCGGCGGCGGGGCAGTAGATCGACTTCGACGTTTTGGCGTTTTGTTGTCAGGCGACGAGACCGGGGCAGCAATGCGCATCTGGGCCGCAACGAACACGCGCGCGGCAGCTGTCGTGGCGCAGGTGGATGAAGAACGCTTGACCTACATCACAGCGCTTTTGTCCGGTTTGGGGGTTACGCATCCAGGCTATCCGCTCGCCATTTATGCGTCTTTGATTGGCGGCCAGCATATTGACGCGCGCGGGCCAGAGAGGACGCGGGCGGCCTATGACGCCTTGGTGGATCTTGTTTTGGCGTTGCGGTGACATGGGCAAGCCCCTTGTCGGATCAATCGCCAGTGGTCTTCGATCCGCTCTTTGAAATCGCAAGCGCGATACCGCCAATAACCAAGAGAGCGGCGAGCAAAATAATCGCGCCCGGACGTTCGCCAAGGAAAAGAGCGCCGCCTGCAAGCGCAATCATCGGCACGCTCAGTTGCAAGATCGCGGCAAGCTCGGTCGAAATCTGCGGCAACACCGTGTACCAGAGCGTATAGCCAAGCCCCGACGTCACCGCTCCTGCGATCACTGCGAGCGCGACGCCCTCTAGGCTCAATTCAAAGGATGCGCCGATCAGCAGCAACGCCATCGCGGGCACCGTCCACACAAAGTTTGCCGCCGTCGCCGCGAGCGCATCAGACGCGCCGCGTCCGGCAAGCGTATAGGCTGCCCAACCCAGCCCCGCGAGGACCATAAAGGCGGCGCCGACCGGCTCGGCAACGCCCCCTGGGCCGGGCCAGAGCGCCAGGCACAATCCCGCAAACGCGATCCCTGCCCCCAGCAGCGCGTATCGTGTTGGCGGAACGCCGCGCAGCGCGCTCCAAGAGAACATCCCAATTTGGACCGTGCCGAATAGGATCAGCGCGCCAAGACCTGCATCAAGCGTCGTATAGGCTGCCGAAAAGCCGATCATGTAGACCGACAACCCCGCAACACCGGCTAGGCGCCCTGGCCCAAGCAATGGGAGCGGAGTGCGCCGTAGCATCAAGATCAGGCACAAGGTCACGGCACCTGCTAGGACACGGATGGCCGCGAACTCCGCCGGGTCGATCCAACCGCCCTCAATCGCCGCACGGTTGAGCAATGAATTGGCCGCAAAAGCAATCATGGTTAGGATGATGATAAAGGTCAGCCGCATCCGCTAACCCCTTTCGCCGCGCCAAGCCCAAAGTACCCGGGCCGTGCGGCCTAAGAATGTTCCAGAGACAGAGGCGATTATGAGCGCAAAGAGAACCGAAAAGAGGGGGCTCTGGTAAATATCACCACCGATGGCCTCGGCTACACCTGCTGTAAAGTTGGACCAAAAGACCAGCATCAATGTGATCAGGGTCAGCCACTCTCCGCGCAACCGGACAAAGCCGCGCTCGAACCCCAGGATCCAACGCTTTTGCCTGCGAAACGCCCAAACTGTGCCTAGGGCATACCCGCCGAATGCTGGCAACAGCGCGAAAGAGGCCTGCGGCAGGCCGAGGATGGCATTGACGCTGAGAAGCCCAAGCAGCGGCAGCAATACCATCAGCGCAATGGGAGAGCGCCGCGTCCGCGTACTGAGCAAACCCAGTGCGAGCAAAAGCAACAGCAGGGGCCAAACCCAAACCGGCGCATTTTCCCATATCCCTGCGGCTATTTCTACAATCTGCATCGCCGAGTTTCAGTCCTTTGTTACTTAAAACGCTCAAATTTAAATCTGAGGCACTTTACAGCCATTCTGATAGCGCCGTTCCGAGGGGTGGCGCAATCGCGCCGCCCGTCAAACCGAAGGTTTGCCTCCGACAAAAAAGGGGGCGGAACGGCGCGGTTGGGCGGTGCCTATTGCGTGGAAGAGACGTTCGAAGCGAGAGTCCTTAGGTTTCAGGTCGGAGACCTTAGTGAGAATAGTAGGACATAGAAACCCACTTGACAAAAAAGGGCCGCCCAAAAGGGCGACCCTTCGTGATACTATGCCATCGGCAGCTTACATCATGCCGCCCATGCCGCCCATGCCGCCCATGTCGGGCATGCCGCCGCCTGGGCCACCAGCACCCTCTTTGGCAGGCTTGTCCGCAACCATGGCTTCGGTGGTGATCAAGAGGCCCGCGATGGACGCCGCATCTTGCAGAGCCGTCCGCACCACTTTGGCCGGGTCAATCACACCAAAGGAAATCATGTCGCCATATTCCTCGGTCTGCGCGTTGAAGCCAAAGTTGATATCGTCGCTCTCGCGGATTTTGCCAGCAACAACCGCACCGTCAACACCCGCATTCTCAGCGATCTGACGCAACGGCGATTCAATCGCCTTGCGCACGATGGAGACACCAACGTCTTGGTCGCTATTCGCGCCCGTGACACCCTCAAGCGATTTACCCGCTTGAACCAGCGCCACACCGCCGCCGACAACAACACCTTCTTGAACCGCAGCGCGGGTCGCGTTCAGTGCGTCATCAACACGGTCTTTGCGCTCTTTCACTTCGACTTCGGTCATGCCGCCAACGCGGATCACCGCAACACCGCCTGCGAGTTTCGCAACACGCTCTTGCAGCTTCTCCCGGTCATAGTCTGAGGTGGTCT
>CAYWNJ010000203.1:0-5059 GCA_964459535.1 uncultured Rhodobacterales bacterium | reverse complement strand
CCGAGGGGTGGCGCAATCGCGCCGCCCCGTGGGGGCGGAACGGCGCGGCGCAACGGTGCCCGTTGCGCGGGAGAGAAATTCAGGGGACGATGTCTCAGGTTTAAGGTCGGACGCTTTAGGCGACCAAGCTTTCGGCTTTTTTCAGATCTACCGACACGAGCTGGCTGACGCCAGGCTCTGCCATAGTCACGCCAAAGAGCCGGTCCATCCGAGACATCGTGACGGCATTATGCGTAATGATCAAAAACCGCGTGTCTGTTCGGCGGCACATCTCGTCCAAAAGATCGCAGAACCGGCTGACATTTGCATCGTCAAGCGGCGCATCCACCTCGTCAAGCACGCAAATTGGCGCTGGGTTGGTCAGAAAAACGCCAAAGATGAGCGCGAGCGCCGTCAGTGTCTGTTCTCCTCCTGACAGCAAACTAAGGGTCGAGAGCTTTTTGCCAGGCGGCTGGCACATAATCTCAAGACCTGCTTCAAGTGGATCGTCACTTTCGACCAGAACCAAGTTAGCTTCGCCGCCCGCAAACAAATGGCGAAAGAGCGTTGAAAAATTCTTGTTCACATCTTCAAAGGCCGCGAGCAGGCGCGCACGCCCCTCTTTGTTCAGACTGGCGATCCCGGTCCTGAGCGTGTTAATGGCTTCTTCAAGATCCGTCTTTTCTTTGGCGAGGGTCTCATTTTCCGCAGCCACTTCCCGAGCGTCTTCTTCGGCCCGCAGGTTCACCGCGCCGAGCGCCTCGCGCTGACGCTTGAGACGGTTGACCTCGACATCCAGCGCATCGACCGATGGCATGTCTTCGGGTAAAACCTCGATGGCCTCCAGCAGCTCATTTGGCGTTTTCTGTTGTTCTTCTGCGATGCGCGTGGCGGCGGCTTGCACCATGCCTTCCGCCGCTTCTGCACGCGCCTGCGCTGCGGCTCCGGCCTCTCGCGCCTCTGAGGCGGCCCGTTCAGCGCCGCGCTCTGTATCAGCAGCGGCGCGCATCTCCCGCTCAGCCGCACTTAGGGCATCACTTGCAGCGGTTTTACGCATCTCAGCCTGTTTGAGCGCGTTGTTTACATCCACGCGCTCCGCCTCCAACGTGCTGGGGACGGCCTCAGCCTTGCTGCGCTCTTGCTGCAGCGTCATAAGGCGGTCGGTTAATTCAACGCGTCGCTGCTCTGCCGTCGTTAGACGGTGGCGCCAACCGCTTAAGTCTTTGGCCACCTCTTGCGCGCGCCGGATACGGGCCTCGCCAACGCGCCGCAATTCATCAAAGACACTGCGCTGCGCCAGCATCGCTGCGCGCGCGTCCTCAACGCCCGCGCGCAGTTCCTCAAGATCAGACCGTGCGGCGCTGACATCGGGCAGCTCTGAAAGCGCCGTTTCGGCCTCTTCGACGCGTACGCGCGCCGCCTCAGCCTCGTCATTGTGGCGCGCTGCCGCCAGGGTCAGCGTATCAACCCGGCCCGCGATCAGGTTCTGTTCCGCCTCTGCCCGGCTTTGAGCGCGCCCAGCATCTGCGAGCAAGCGATCTGCCTCCTGCCGGGCCGCACGGGCGGTTTGCGCCGCTTCACTCAGCTCGGCCAGTCTTGCGGAAAGCTGCGTGAGTTGCTGCTGGGCTTCTTCCGCGCGTTTAATGGCCTGGCTTTCCGCCTGCTTCAGCTCTGCTAGCCGGTTGAACTGCTCCAAGCGCAGCGCGGCAGCGCTGGACCCATCGCTTGCTGCGATCCGCAAACCATCCCAGCGCCAAAGATCCCCCTCGACCGAGACCAAGCGTTGGCCGGGTCGCAAACTGGCTTGAAGTTGCGAGCCCAACTCGGCGGCGCAGAGGCCAACCTGCGCCAATCGACGCGACAACACCGGCGGTGCCGTCACATGGGCGCGCAGCGGTGTTGCTTGATCGGGTAGTGTGCTGATTGCGTCATAGTCAGGCAGCGAGGTCCAACCGGACGATTCTGCCCCCTCGATCTCTGGGCGCGAAAGATCATCGGCAAAGGCTGCACCGACCGCCCGCTCAAACCCGGGCGCGACCTGAACCCGATCCAGCAATTGGGCGTCTGGGCTGCTTTCGCGCGCAACGAGCCGCGCAAGCGCCGCGGCCTCTGCACCCAGGGCCGTCGCCTCCCCTTCCGCTTCGGACCAATGTGCCCGGGCGGTTGCCTCTTGTTCCTGCGCGGCGGCGCGCGCTTCTTCGGCGGCAGTCAAAGCATCCTCGGCCCGCGTCGTCACCTCTTCCGCATGTGCCATTTCGGCAGCCGCAGTCGCGACATCCTCAGCTGCCTGCGCCAAAGACGCACGGGCATCCGCCGCAGCCTTTCGCGCGCGGTCGGCATCCTCAGAAGCCCGACTATTTATGCGCCGATTATCTTCGAGCAACCGCTGGGCCGAGGCGAGCTGCGCGGCCAGCCGCGCCGTATCTTCGGTGCGCTGGCTCAGCCGTGCCTCTTGATCTTTCAACGTAGCTGCGGCTTGCCGTGCGGCCTCTTGTGCCTCGGCGAGTTTTTGATCTTGGCCGTCCCGCGCCTTTGTGAGTTCTGCCTGCTCCCATTCAAGACGCGTAATGCTCTCACCTGCATCCCGGTTCAGGGCCTGCTCGCGTTCGATATCTTGGTTCAACTGCGCGATTTGCCCACTCAGCGTTTCGACGTTCAATTTTGCCTGCAAGGCCCGATTGGTGATTGCGCTTTGCTCGACCAAGAGGCGCTGGACCAGCGCCAGCGCAATGGCTTCTTCCTCGCGCAGCGGGGGCAAGGCGCCTTCGGCCGCCTCGCGCGATTTGATAGCCGCGCGGACCTGCGCCTCGGCTTGGGCTGTTTCCCGCACACAGGCGCGGAGCCGATCTTGGGCCAGCTCGTTGGCCTGATCGGCCTCGCGCCACCGCCGGTAAAGCAGCATCCCCTCTGTTTGGCGCAGCTCGGCACCGATTTGCCGATACCGTTCCGCCTGGCGGGCTTGGCGCTTGAGGGCGGCAAGCTGGCTGGCCAGTTGCTCCAGCACATCATCGACACGGGTCAAGTTGCTCTGAGCCGCATTGAGCTTGAGTTCCGCTTCGTGTCGCCGCTGGTAGAGCCCCGATATACCTGCCGCTTCCTCCAAGATGCGGCGCCGATTTTTCGGCTTTGCATTGATGAGCTCGGCGATCTGGCCCTGCCGGACAAGCGCAGCGGAATGCGCCCCTGTCGAGGCGTCTGCAAAAAGGATCTGGACGTCGCGCGCGCGCACATCTTTGCCAGAGGCCTTATAGGCGCTGCCCACGTCACGGGTGATGCGCCGGACAATCTCGAACTGATCGGCGGTGTTAAAGCCTGCCGGTGCCAGACGGTCCGTATTGTCAATGTGCAAGCTGACTTCGGCAAAGTTTCGGGCCGAACGCGCCGCGGCGCCGGAGAAAATAACATCTTCCATCCCGCCGCCGCGCATCGCTGAGGGGCGGTTTTCGCCCATGACCCAGCGCAAGGCCTCCAGTAGGTTCGATTTCCCGCAGCCGTTTGGACCTACAACACCCGTTAAACCCTCCGCAATGATAAGGTCGGTGGGATCCACGAAGCTTTTAAAGCCGCTTAGTCTGAGTTTGGTAAAGCGCACGGCGCCCCTGCTTGTCAGCCCTTAGCCTTAGAATGCAAGTCGATGACTGGTAAAGTCAACGCAGATACACCACAAGATGTGGTTTGCCTTGAGTTATCCACAAGATACCGGGTAGCTAGGGCCAGGCACGCCCGCTTGCGGAGCAGTCGAGCACGCCGCGCACTAGCGCTTGGTCGCCCCCAATTGCGACGACCTGACATCCTGAGACCTGGGCCATGGCTCTAGCAGCCCTTTGTTCAATCGGCCCTAAACGGGGCGCATATTCTGAGTTTACCCGAATGGCCTCTGCCGCGAAGCCGTTTATCCGAACATCAAAGACAGAACCGTCAATCTCCACCCGTTCCGGCGGGATCCCTTGGAACATCGGGCTCGGGGTGTTGCAAGCTCCGAGGAGAAGAACTGCGATCAGAACATAGCGCATATCGGCAAAATCTCATGCAATGGTTAACGTAAGATAAATGCTTGGCGGTTGCCGCGCGCGTTCAGTGGTCATATATCTTTACCAATTCATTTGGAGTTCTGATGCCGTTTCGCCCCATCGCGCCTGAAAAGCTGTCCGCAACCGTGGTCCGGCAAATAGAGCAATTGATCCTGCGCGGTATTTTGCGGCCCGGAGAGCGACTGCCCTCTGAACGCGAGCTTGCTGCAAAGCTCGACGTTTCCCGCCCGTCGCTGCGCGAGGCTTTGGCTGTTCTTCAGCAGGAGGGGTTACTGGCCACGCGGCCTGGTGCGGGCGTTTTTGTGGACGATGTGCTGAGCAGCGCCTTTTCTCCCGCTTTAACGCGCCTTTTCGCGCGGCACGATGAAGCCGTCTTTGACTACTTGTCCTTTCGCCGGGACATGGAGGCACTGGCGGCCCGCCGCGCGGCGCAGCGCGCCTCTGACACTGATTTAGCCGTTATCCAGACCGTTTTCGACAAAATGGTGCAAAGCGCTGCGCCGCACGACTCGCTCAGCGATGCAGAGCTTGATGCGCAATTCCACATGGCCATTATCGAAGCCAGTCATAACGTGATCATGCTTCATATGATGCGATCAATGTATGAGCTACTGCGCACTGGCGTGTTCTATAACCGTCAAGTTATGTTCAGCCAGCATACCACACGTAGCGCGCTCTTGGAGCAGCACGGCGCGATAAACGACGCGCTACAAGCCCGCGCTCCAGATGCGGCGCAAGCGGCGGTGGAGGCGCATTTGGATTTTGTTGCGGCGGCCCTGCGGGACCAACAGATCACAGAACAGAATGAGGATACCGCGCGCCTAAGGCTAGATCATGCGCGCGTCAGGTAGCGTTCTGAACATGGCATGCCATTCGGGCTCAGCCGATATCTCTTGCGCGAAGTGACTAGGCATACGGTCGCCTATACCGAAATGCCATTTAAAGCGCCCTGACTCTAACCTAAGGCACTCGCCTGTTGTTCTATAGCGTTTCGGTTTGAACCTGAGGCATAATTGGCCGTGAGCGGACATTGCCACAGCGCACAAAGC
>CAYWNJ010000202.1:0-5087 GCA_964459535.1 uncultured Rhodobacterales bacterium | reverse complement strand
TGCCCCTTGGCCAATCCAAAACCAGCCGCTTTGGCTGTCTCGCGCAGCGCGTCAAGCTTTTCGGGCGTAGGTTCTTCATGCACACGGAATAAAAGGGGGGAGCGGCGGGCCATCAACTCTTCGGCGGCTGCGACATTGGCGAGAACCATAAACTCTTCGATCAAGCGATGCGCATCCAGCCGCTCTTTGAACGCAACCGATTGCACCTGCCCGGCGTCATCCAGGATGATTTGCCGCTCAGGCAAGTTGAGATCTAGGGGCTGGCGATGTTCCCGCGCCTGTTGCAATGCCCGATACGCGCCGTAGAGCGGCCGAATGACCTGCTCTAGCAGGGGCGCGGTCCGGTCATTCAGCTGACCGTCCATCGCGGCCTGCACCTCTTCGTAATGTAGGCTTGCCGCCGAGCGCATGAGGCCTCGAACAAACCGATGCGCGCGCTTTTCACCTTCTGCGGTGATTTGAATGCGCACCGCGATACAGGCCCGCGGCACGCCTTCGTGCAAGCTGCACAAATCACCCGAGAGCCGGTCTGGCAGCATCGGCGCCACGCGATCCACGAAATATGTCGAGTTGCCGCGCGTCCACGCTGCGCGATCTAGGGCAGTGCCGGGGCGGACATAGGCGGCCACATCTGCGATGGCGATCCACAGCACAAATCCGCCCGGATTGTCTGGATCCTCATCCGGCATGGCAAAGCAGGCATCGTCGTGATCGCGCGCATCTGGGGGATCAATGGTGACAAAGGGAAGCTGTTGCAGATCTTCGCGCCCTTTCAGGCCCGCTGGCTTTTGAGCGTCCGCCGCTGCGATCACCTCATCCGAGAAACTATCCGGGATACCATGTTGATGGATAGCGATCAGCGATACGGCCTTAGGGGCTGACGGATCGCCAAGCCGCGCCAGAATACGGGCACGCGGCAGACCGATCCGCGACTTTGGGCCGAAAGGCTCTGCCTCAACCAGCTCGCCATCCCGCGCCCCATTGCGCCCGCCATCGGGTACGAGCCATTCGCTATCCGACTTTTTGTCAACAGGGAGAATCCGCCCCCCTTCGGTGCGCGCGCGAAAAACCCCCACGATACGGCGCGGATTGGTTGCGATCCGCCGGATGAGCCGCGCCTCGTACTGATACTCAGCATCCTTGACCAGAGTTAGACGCGCCAAAGCCCGGTCTCCAACGCCTAATGCTGGATCAGAAGCGCGTTGGATCAGCAAGATACGTGGCGCGGGACCCTCCCCCTCCCACTGCAAAGGCTTAGCGAGAAGCGCGCCGTCATCCTCAAGTGCCGCAACTTGGATCACCGAGACTGGCGGCAGTTGGTTGGGGTCCTGATATGTGCGCTTGCGGCGCTCCAAGTGACCTTCAGCTTCAAGTTCTCTTAGGAGGCGCTTTAGCTCAATCCGCTTTGCGCCCTTTATGCCAAAGGCGTTGGCGATCTCACGTTTGGCGGTTAGGGTCGGATTGGCCGAGATCCAGTCAAGAATTTCGGGCTTGGTGGGCAGACGGCTCATAGCGACCGCCTAACATGGCTTGGATATGACGTCACTGCAAATCGTCAGCCGTATCCACATCGCGCAAACTGGCTGAAAAAGCGACTTTATATCTTGGTAGTGTCGCAATCGTATCCGCCATCGCGTGCGGGGTTGACCAGCGCACGCCCTCGAACAATCCGGCGGGCAGAGTGGCCGTCTGCTTGAACCCGAGCAGCCAATATCCGCCATCAAGCGCAGGGCCAAATACTGCGTCAGCAGATCCCAACAGTGCAAAACTGTCGGCGATGTGGGCCGGGGTAATCCCAGGAATATCTGCGCCAATCAGACAGACCCTGCCGCGATGTCCGCGCATTACCCGCGCCATGCGCGCGCCCAAGGATCCGCGTCCTTGGGGCAGACGGGGCAAATGCGCGGGCCAAGCCCTAGCGTGCAAAGCCCGCTGCGGGGAGACTGCGAGCACGGTTTCCCATCTTGGATCTTGGACGTTGCGCAAGAGGCGCCGCACTTGATGTCGAAACCACCATGTTGCCGGAACGGGACCAATCTCGGCGCCCAGCCGGGTTTTGACCCGCCCGACGCGGGGCTCCTTCAGCATGACAATCAGGCGAGGTTTCACGGCAGGGGTTGCGCAGGTAGGCGCGGAAAATTCGGAGGTCTGTTTCTAAGCTCGCCCGACATTCACGCAAAGTATTCTTGAAGAATACGCCTATAGATTTGCGTAAGGGCGCGAATATGGGACAGCTCGACATGCTCGTCGACCTGATGCATCGACTGGCCCACAAGGCCGAACTCCACAACCGGGCAATGCGTTTTGATAAAGCGCGCGTCAGAGGTTCCGCCGCTGGTGCTTAGCTTTGGCGTAACCCCCGTCTCTGCCTGCACGGCCTCCGTGACGAGCTGCGACAGCGGCCCTGGCGGCGTCAAAAACGCTTCTCCAGAGACCTTAAACTTCATCTGAATATCCACATCATACGCGGTTGCGATCTCATCAGCCATGTGTTGCAGCCAAGAGGTCAGGCTCTCGCCCGTATGCAGATCGTTAAAGCGAATATTGAGCGCCGCGCGGGCCTTGGCTGGGATCACATTCGTAGCGGGGTTCCCGGTATCCACGCTGACTACGGCAAGCGTCGAGGGGTCAAAATGCGCGGTTCCCGCGTCAAGCGTATGGGAGGCCAAACGATCCATCAGCCGCATCAGGGGCGGGAGCGGATTGCGCGCCCGGTGCAGATAGGCGCTATGCCCCTGAATGCCGGTCACCTCGAACCAGGCGGACATATAGCCCCGGGGCCCGATCTTGATCATCTCGCCCAGCGTCTCGGGGCAGGTCGGCTCGCCCACGAGACAAGCAGACATCACCTCGCCCGCCTCTGCCATATGGTCCAGCAAGGCGCGGGTGCCGTCGAGCGCGTCCCCTTCCTCATCGCCCGTGATGGCAATCAGGATCGCACCATCGGGCGGCGTTTCAGAGACAAATTGGATCGCGGCGGCAACAAAGGCGGCGACACCAGATTTCATATCTGCCGTGCCGCGGCCATACATCGTGCCCTCGATCACCTTGGCCCCAAAAGGGGGCTGAGACCAATCGGCCGCGTCCCCAATTGGCACAACATCTGTGTGCCCATTAAAACCAAAACTGCGCGCATGTCCCTTAGATCCCCAGCGCGCAAAGAGGTTGCGGATGCCGCCGCGCTCGACCCAAGTCAGCGAAAACCCCGCCGCCTCAAGCGGCGCAGCAATGATATCAAGCGCGCCATTATCCTCGGGCGTGACCGAGGCGCAGCGCACCAACTGGGCGGTAAGATCAACGGGATCTGGTCTCATACGACTCATTTTAGCAAAAACTGTTCAAGTTGCGCACTCAAACAGCGGAATAAAGCTCAGATTTGACAAAACTTGTTAACATCTCATAGAAACCTGTGCTATCGAAAAACATAGAAAAACCCAAGGCGCGCCGGGGGCGGTTTGTAACAGAACGCCCGTCATGAGCAAAAAAAGCGCCAAAAAGGGTGCAGGCACGATGAGGGGCAGTATGATCTATGGGTTGGATCGGGCTGGGTGATCGCTATGCAGGTCACTTTGACCGGCATGGGTTAGGGATAGCACGGCGGGACGCGCCGCGCGTTGAGTTCTATCCAGACGCGCTGATGACGCGCGGGACGCTTCTGTTTGAGGTGCAAGCGCCGCCAGACACATGCCCCTTGCAGCTTCTTCATTTTTCACATTCCCGGCCATGGGCGCGCCAGTTCTCGATTCAGATCACGCCCAATGGCATTTTAGAATACATCCATCAGCAAGAAAACCGCACGATCCAAAGCACAGTTGCCGTTCCAACCTCTGAGACAATTCGATCTGTGCGGATCAGCTATGCCTGGGATAGCATTAAAGGCATTGGGCGGCTTGCCGCAGAGCATCCCGGGCAGCTTGCGCCGTCAATAGCGTATGTCAAAGCGCCGATGCCACTTTTGGTTTCTGATTTAGAGACGGAATTCGGGAATACAGATCTTCCAGGGGAGCTGGCGTTTCGCGCGCTTTCCGCTGATATCGAACCGCTTGGCCCAACCGGGGCTCTTGCGCCGCAGACGCCGATTGCCACCCCTTCAGGCTATCAAAGCGTAGGCGATCTGCGACGCGGGGATTGCGTCGTCACACATGACGGGCAAGTGATGCCAATTTTGCACTGCATCCATCAATTCCTGCCTACGCGGGGCAGTTTCCAACCTGTTCAACTCTTTGCGCCCTATTTTGGGCTGACCTCTGACATCGTTGTATCCGCCGCGCAGCGTGTCGTTATCGAGGGCAGCGATGTGGGCTATATGTTCAACACGGATTCAGTTCTGCTGCCTGCGCGCAACCTGATAAATACTCAGTTCGCCACCCAAGCGCCTCTGGGGCCGGTCATGCTATATGTCCAGCTGGTGCTGCCCGAGCATGACGTGCTTGACGCAGCCGGTGCGATGACAGAAAGCCTTTATATCGGACGGTTGCGCCGGAATGTGGAACACTTCTTTGCCTCCGCCTTCGCGCATGAAGACCGCAATACGCTGCCCGAACATGGCCAGCCGATTTCCCCCGCGCTTAATCCTTTCGACGCTATCGCCCTGGCTCAGCAACTTACAACCCAGCCTTCAATCAAATTGGGGGGACATCTGAGCAATAATCACAGCGTTTTCGGATAGCGCTTGATCCATTAGCCGCCGCTCCTCTGGCGGGATCTCGTGCCCCTCGGCCTCTCGCTCGGCAAGCGTTCCATAGCCCGTAACATCCAGCGGCGCCGTCTGCGCTTGCTTAAGAAGCGCGACGGTCTCGCGGACGGCTTCGGCTTCATCCACGCCGCTGGCATAGCACACCAACGCCGCGCCGGTTGCGTCTTTGGGCAGCCCATCCCCCGCCTTGCGCCCAATCTGCACCAAAAGCGTATAGACGCTCTGACGCTTGGGCGTATCAGTCACGCAAAAGCTCGTTGATCGACGTCTTTGAGCGGGTCTTTTCATCCACACGTTTCACAATGACCGCGCAATAAAGATGAACCCCGTTTTTCGAGGGCATTGAGCCCGCAACGACAACCGACCCGGCAGGCACTTCGCCATACATGAC
>CAYWNJ010000201.1:0-5130 GCA_964459535.1 uncultured Rhodobacterales bacterium | reverse complement strand
AAACGCCTGCGCCATGGCGTGGTTGGACGAGGCGCAAGCTGTTGAAACCGTAAAGGACGGCCCCTTTAGATTATATTCCATGCTGACATGAGACGCCGCCGCGTTGTTCATAAGCTTGGGCACAACAAAAGGATGCACGCGGTTCTTGCCCTCTTCGTAGACCGAGCGATAATTGGCATCCCACGTACTCACCCCGCCCCCCGCCGTGCCCAGCACGACACCGGAGCGCGCGGCAAACGCGCCCGAGAACTCTAGGCCGGATTGGGCAATCGCCTCTTTTGCCGCGGCCAAGGTGAACTGTGTGAACCGGTCATAAAGGCTGATCTGTTGACGGTTATAGCGCTGTTCGGCCTCGAACCCGCGCACTTGCCCGCCAATGGAGATCGACAAACGCTCGACGTCTTGAAAGGAGAGCTTGCCGATCCCGCAATACCCCTCACGCATCGCCTCAAGTGTACGAGGTACATCATGGCCAAGCGCATTAACCGTGCCCGCGCCCGTGATCACTACGCGCGGCATCGCGTCAGGCTTTCTGATCCGCGATCAAGGCCTCGATACCTTGGACAATCGTCGCCACCGAGGAGATGTCAAAATCGCTCGCACTCGGCTCATTCGCGTTAAAAGGGATCTGGATATCAAACTCTTCTTCAATGGCAAAGATGCTTTCCACAAGCCCCAGGCTGTCAATGCCTAAATCTTCCAGCGTGTTGTCCAAGCTGACATCCGAGGGCTCCAGAACAGCCTGCTCGGCGATAATCTCGATCACTTTCTCCGACACGCGCATCGCTCTGCCTTTCTGCGGCTTTCCAGGCAGATTTAATCCGCGCCGCCCCGCTTGGAAACAAATTTCTGCAGCGCCGCAATGTCGCGCAGCACGCGGGGGAGACGCCGCAAAGCTTTGTAACTTTCGATCTGTTTATCCATTTGCGTCGCCGGATAGCCCAGCATCACACGTCCGGCAGGGACTGAGGACATCACTTTGGTCGCGCCGCCGCATACAACCCGATCGCCAACGGTTAAGTTGTCGCCAACGCCGACCTGTCCACCCATCACGACATTGTCGCCAATGCGCGCGGAGCCCGCAATGCCGACCTGCCCACAGAGCAAACAGTCATGGCCAATCACCACGTTATGGGCGATATGCACCAGGTTATCGAGCTTTGTGCCTGCCCCAATTTCCGTATCCCGCACCGTCCCATTGTCGATGACGCAATTCCCGCCAAGCTCGACATCCGCCCCCAGTCGAACCGACCCCAGCGAGTGAATCCGCGCCCAAGCCTGCGCCTCTGCCGCATTTTCAGAGCCCAAAGAGGCCCGCACCTGTTCTACACCAGACGTCTCGGGGGTCACGAACGAGAACCCATCCGCGCCAATCTTGCTCCCCGGCCCGATGATCGCGCGCGCACCAACTTGAACCCGCGCGCCAAGGCTGACATGCTCGCGTAGCAGAGCATCTTCGCCAAGCTGCGCCTGCCAGCCAATATAGCAACCCGGCCCGATGACACAGCGTGGACCAATCTGAGCGCCCGAAGCAATGACACAAAACGGACCAATCTGCGCGTCCGGCGCAACTTGTGCGTCTGGGGCAATCACGGCGGTCTCGTGAATACCCGCGGCAAAGCCTTGACCAGGGTCCATAAGCGGCGTCAGTTGTGCCATCGCAAAGCGGGGCCGCTGCGGAATGATAGCCGCATCCAAACCCAGCGCCTGCCAATCCGCACCGTCATAGAGCAGCGCCGCACGCGCCTGCCCCACACCCAGGGCCTCAAGATAGGCGGGTTTCATCGCCAGCGCCAACGCCTCTGGCCCAGCATCCTGCGGCTCGGCCACATGGGTTACGCGTAAATCGCGCGCACCAAGCACTTGCGCGCCAAGCGCGGCGGCGATTTCTTCAATGGTGAAATCAGGCATGCACTGAGTCCCTCGACCATTCGAGGGTCAGAGCTACCCTTGAACGCCGCCGAGCGCCACCCCTGCCTTGTTTAGGGCGGCCCAGATCTTAGCATCGCGCCCATAGATATCGCGGCGGAACTGCACGCCATCCCTGGCTGTGGCAAAAGCGGTGCGATAGATCAAATGGACCGGAATCGGCTCTTCTAGATCCACGGTTTGCTCGACACCGGTGCGCAGCTTGGCCTTAAAAAAGCCCTCGGGGTCGTCCGTTTGCCGCGCCAGAAGGGTGTAGGCAAAATCAAACGGATCGGCGAGACGCACACAGCCGTGACTAAATGCTCTGACCTGCCGACCGAATAGGTTTTTCGCCGGTGTGTCATGCAGATAAATATTGTGCCGATTGGGGAACATGAATTTCACCAGCCCCAGAGCATTTGACCGGCTAGGCGGCTGACGCATGGAGAAAGGGAAAGTCGAGGCGGAAAATTGCAGAAAATCAACCGCACTGCGATCAACGAGGCGCCCGCTACTGTCGGTAATTTCGATGTGATTAACTGCATTCGGGTTCTGCTGGAGCTCCGGCAGATATTCATTGACCATGATTGAGCGGGGCACATACCAGCTTGGGTTGATCACCATATGCTCCATCACATCCGAAAATTCGGGCGTCGGGCGATCCCGCGTGCGCGCCCCGACAACAGAGCGGGTTGAGAAGGTCACCTTACCATCATCCACCACTTTGGCCGAGAAATCTGGGATGTTGACCAAGATATGACGCGCCCCGCGCTCTTGATTGGTCCAACGCTCACGCTCCATCGCCACGATAACCGATTGAAGACGCTGCGCAACCGTCGCGTTGAGTTCGAGAATAGTGGCTTTGCCCGCCACCCCGTCAGCCTCAAGCCCATGTGCCTCTTGAAACCGCAAGACAGCAGCTTCGATCACATCATCATAGTTCTGCGAATTTGTGCGCGCCAAATAGCCCTTTTTGATCAAGCGGTTGCGCATCTCTACGACAGCAGTCCCCCGCGCGCCGGGTTTCAGCGCCGTGGCGGTGACTTGTTGCCCCCACCCGCCGCGCGGCAGCAAACGCTCAAGCCGTATCTTTTCTTTCATCAACGCGGTATATTCCAGCGTCTGCGGCGGGAGCGCTCGGAAAAATCGGTTTGGAGAGGCGTTGAGTAAATCGGTTAGATACGCGCCGCGCTCCCGATACGGCACTTTGCGTACAATGCCTTTGTCGATGCGCCCCGGTACAGTAACACCCGTCTGCACATCCCGCGCGTATTTCAGGAAAACTTGGCTAAGTGCGACTTCCAGCGCGCCAAGCTCCCATTGAGTCCGAGCGTTCTCAATTTCGCTACGCAGCTCTTCAAGATCATAGCGGCTGGTCGGTAGACCATGGTTTTGCACGCCAGCAAGCGCCTTGATCAAGGCGGTACGGCGCTGCGCGTCTTGTTCAGATGCGCCGGTCCAGATTGGCTGGTAAGCGCGAGATTTGTAGAATTCTGCAATATCGCGATCACTCGCCGCGGCAACCGCCACGGCCTGCTTAAACGCTGTCGCTTCTGCATGCAGCATTGCGGGCTGCAACATCATCACGACGCCCAGAGCAAGGCTCAACAACGTCATTGAAATCCGAAACAAGATCACTTTGGGCCCCCAACACCGTGAAAATATGCTGATTTCTCTCGCTAGAATTTGCACTGAACCGCCCTAAACTGTCTATTCACGTTTTCGCGTGTATAGTCCAGGTGTGACTGACATACACCTAACCCTCTCAAGAACCAGGTCGAAACCCTTGGTCTTTCAACGATTGCGCGGAAACTTGCTCAAATATGTTGCGAATTGAAAAGAATCACAATCAACGCTTGGTTGGCGAATCACTCTGTGCCATAAGGGGTGCGCACCAGGGGGAAGGTGTTTCCGCGCGTGGCATATCATGCGCTCAACAGACGTTCGGGACGGCGCGCGAGATATGACGGATTTTAATTCATCCGGGATCACCCGGCGGGCTTTGCTTGGCGCGTTCGCAGCGACGGCGCTCACAGCTGCGCCAACCTTCTCCAAAGCCGCAGGCTTCTTGCGCGGCGGGGGCGATATTCGGCGCATCAAGATGTATTCGGGCCGCACGGGCGAGCGGATTGATATGATTTACTGGATCGAGGGCCAGTATATTAAGGACGCGGTGCGCGAGGTGAATTATTTCATGCGCGATTGGCGTAATGATAAAGTCAAAAAGATTGACCTGCGGACCATCGACATCATGGCAGCGGCCCATAATCTTCTAGATGCGGAAGAGCCCTATATGCTGCTCTCGGGCTATCGGACGCCTCAGACCAATGCCATGTTGCGCGCCCGAAGCCGGAACGTGGCCAAAAATTCACTCCACGTAAAGGGCCAGGCGGCGGATCTACGGCTTCAGTCCCGCTCTGTGGCGCAGATAGCGCGCGCGGCGGCAGCTTGTAAAAGCGGAGGCGTTGGACGCTATTCGCGCTCGAATTTCGTGCATATGGACTGCGGTGTGGTCCGGACCTGGGGCAGCTGACGCGCCTCACTCAAAACGACCCCAAGGTTTCGTCAAGCTTTACCGTCGAAGACTAAACCGCCTACCAGCTGGCGCCGGTGGGATTAGCGATATGCTGCTCCAAGTACTGAAGTACGATGTCTTCCGTGATGGCGCCGTTGGTCGTTGAGAAATACCCACGCCCCCAAAACCGCCTGCCCCAGTAGCGCTTCTTGAGCTGTGGGAACTCGCGCTGCACCTTGTGGGAAGAGCGGCCTTTCATCAGCCGCACCAAGTCGCTGACCGCGAGCTTCGGTGGCACTGATACGAACATATGGACATGATCCGATGACAGAACGCCGCGGATAATGTCTACGCCCTTTTCGCGGCAAACTTGGCGGCAAATGTCGCGGACACGTAGCCTGATGTCGCCTATCAGAACCTTGTAGCGGTACTTGGTCGACCAGACGATGTGATAACGATGGTAGAAAACGCAGTGGCTGCCGGTGGAATATTGCATGATCGTATCCTCTGAAAAATGAACCTCCGACCCGGCTGCGGTTCATTTTTGAGAGGATACGATCATAAAACGATTCTTTCACACTAAAGCGGGACCGACTGGAAGTCGGTGGGTTTGCTCCAAGGAGTGGATACTAAATCGAAACCGAAATTCTGCTCTCGGATAAAAGCCACGACTGTGATGTGCGTATTATCGACGGGCTGACAGAAGC
>CAYWNJ010000200.1:0-5142 GCA_964459535.1 uncultured Rhodobacterales bacterium | reverse complement strand
GCGTGCAAAGATTGATGCGGCGGATCAAAGCCGGCTTGACGCTTTGATAGCGCTTTTTGAACGGCATGGCTTTGCGCCTTATGAGGCAGATGCGCGGGCGCGGATCGTTTACTTCATGCAGCTTGGCTATCACGCGCTTGAGGTGAACGAGTCGATGGAGACCCGCATGACCCGGCTAGAAGGATACCTGTCCGGGTTCACCGGCGCGGCGGCAGATCCGAGCGCGGTCGCAGCATTTAAGGCCCGAGTGCTGCACCCGGTCGCGCCATGAGTGGTCGTTACTCCGCCTGGCGCGTGCTGCGCGAAGGATTACGCGGCGGGCGTGGCTGGGGCCAAGCCTGGCGCACCCCTGCGCCTAGGCGCGCCTATGATGTGATTATAATTGGTGGGGGCGGGCACGGTCTGGCGACCGCTTATTATCTAGCCAAGAACCATAACATCACGCGGGTCGCGGTTCTGGAAAAAGGCTGGTTGGGCGGCGGCAATACAGGTCGTAATACGACGGCAATTCGTTCGAATTATTTTTACCCGGAAAGCGCCGCGCTCTACGACAAATCCGTGCAGCTTTACGAGCGTCTAGCGCGCGAGTTGAACTATAATGTGATGTTCTCTCAGCGCGGCATGATTGTCACGGCTCATTCAGAGCCCGAGATGGAAATGGCGGCGCGGCAAACCAATGCGATGCAACTCAACGGGGTGGATGCGGAGCTGCTTGACGCGCGTCAAATTCAGAAGTTAGAGCCCGCGCTGAACTTTGGACCGCAGATGCGCTATCCAATCCATGGCGGGGTACTGCAAAAGCGGGCGGGGACCGGGCGGCATGATGCGGTCGCATGGGGATTTGCGCGGGCGGCGGATGCGGCGGGCGTAGATATCATCCAAAACTGCGCGGTGGAGGATATCATTGTTGAGGCGGGACGCTGCACCGGGGTTCAGACCAATCGCGGTCTTATCCAAGCCGACGTGATTGGCGCGGCGGTGGCCGGGCATAGCTCTGTGCTGGCCAAGATGGCCGGGTATGACTTGCCGATCACCTCTTACGCGCTGCAAGCCTTTGTTTCCGAACCGATTAAGCCGGTTCTGAATCGGGTCGTGCTTTGCCCGCCCTTTGGTACCTATGCTAGCCAATCGGATAAAGGCGGATTGGTGATCGGGGGCGGGCTTGACCGGGTGCCGTCCTATGGGCAGCGCGGTAACATGCCGATGCAAGAGACCGTGCTCAGCGCTTTTTGCGAGATGTATCCGAGCTTGGCTAAGGTAAAACTGCTGCGCCATTGGGGCGGTATTGTCGATGTCACGCCCGATAGCTCGCCCATCATTGGGCCGTCTGGTGTCGATGGGCTCTATCTCAACTGCGGCTGGGGCACGGGCGGGTTTAAGGCTATTCCAGTGGGGGGCTTTTTGCTTGCCCATCTGCTAGCGACGGGGTCGCATCACTCGCTCAGCCGTCCCTTTGATCTGGACCGCTTTGTCACGGGGCGGCTGATAGACGAGGCTGCGTCCTCGGGCATTGCACATTAGGAGGCGCGAGAGATGCAGATTTTCACCTGTCCTTTCTGCGGTCCACGCGATGAGCGCGAGTTTCGCTTTGTCGGAGAGTTAGGCAAAGAGCGCCCGAACACGGCGGTCTCGGTGACGGCTGAAGATTGGGCCCGCTATCTCTATACACAGCGCAATGAAAAGGGTTCGGTGCAAGAGGTTTGGATGCATATCACATGCGCCGAGCTTTTCGTGCAGGAGCGGGATAGCGTGAGTATGGAGGTCATAGGATCGCGCGCGCTGCGTGAGGGTAAGCCATGAGTGCGCGCCGTTTGGAGGCGGGCGGTCTGATTGATCGGACGAAACCGCTGAGCTTTCGCTTCGACGGACGTCGCTATCTAGGGTTCGAGGGAGATACGCTTGCCTCGGCCCTTGCTGCGAACAATGTGCGGATCCTCGGACGCAGCTTTAAGTATCACCGTCCGCGCGGGCTATGGGGCGCTTGGGTGGATGATCCGAACGTGATCATGTCCGTTCGGTTGGGCAAATCAGAATTGCCAAATTGTCCCGCGGCGACGACCTATCTCGAAGAGGGTATGCAGGTTCGTGCGGTAAATGCATGGCCGAGTGCTGCGCGTGACCTCAAAGGTGGGCTTGATCTGTTCCATCGCTGGTTAGGGGCTGGATTTTACTACAAAACGTTCATGTGGCCGAATTGGCATCTGTTTGAACCGGCGATCCGGGCGATGGCAGGGCTTGGGTCTGTCTCCGGCGATGTGGATGAAGGCTATGTCGCTGCACAAACCCATGATCAATGCGATCTGCTGGTGGTTGGTGGCGGTGTAGCCGGGTTGGTCGCCGCGCGGGCGGCGGCTGAGGCGGGGCGCGCCGTTTGCCTTGTTGACGATCAGCGGGTTTGCGGTGGCGCGGCCTATCAAGAGCGTGCGATTGATGGCACAGATCCAAGCGCCTGGGTCGCGGCGCAAGTGGCGGGTATCTTAGCGGCGGGCGGGCGCGTGCTTACCCAAACGAGCGCGTATGGTGTCTATGATCATGGGTTGGTCGCGCTTGCACAAAATGGGGCGTTTGGCGCTGCGCCAGGTCTCATCCGCATGCGTGCGGGTCAGATCATATTGGCCAGTGGATCGGTTGATCGCCCCCTTACTTTTGCCGAAAATGACCGGCCAGGGGTTATGTCGCTGCAGGCGGCGGCAACCCTGCTTACCCGTTATGGTGTGTTGATTGGTGAGCGTTTGGCGATTGTCTCTGCACCGGCGCTTGCCGCTCGGGGACAAGAATTGCTGACGGGGGCGGGGGCTAGTGCCACCCTGTTCGATCCGGCAGCAGGCCCGATCCGAGCGTTTGGCGGGCGGCACAAGACGGGGTTGTCTCAGAATGGGCAACGGGCACGATTTGACGCTGTTTTGGTGTCGGGCGGGCCAACACCTTTGGTGCATCTATGGTGCCAGGCCGGGGGCAAGCTGGAGTGGTGCAACGCACGCCAAGCCTTCCTCCCTGGCGCGTCGCCTGAGCATATGATCGCCGTGGGTGCCGTGAATGGCACCTCTGACATAGCGCAGGCCGTTGAAGAGGCGCGTGCCGCCGGTTTAGGATCTCCGGTCCCAAGGCAAGAGCCTATCTTTTCATTGCCACAAGCTGGGTCGGCGCGCAGCGCTAAAGGGCGGCAATGGATTGATTACCAAAACGACGTGACGCTGAAAGATATCGAGCTTGCAGCGCGCGAAAATTTCACCTCTGTAGAACATCTCAAGCGCTACACCACGCTCGGTATGGCCACTGATCAGGGTAAAACGTCGAACGTGGCGGGACTTGCCGCAATGGCCGAGCTGCGCGGTCTTTCGATCCCAGAGGTTGGAACAACGACGTTTCGTCCGCCTTATGTGCCGGTCCCGCTGGAGCTATATCGCGGCCACCACCGGGGTCAACTCTGGTATCCGCTGAACCGCTTGCCGTTGGAGGCGCAACATCGGGCCTTGGGCGCTGCGCTGGGGGAATATGGCGGTTGGTTGCGCCCCGGCTGGTATGGTGAGGGCGCCGCCGAGATGCGGATTGCGGACGAGGCTCGGATGGCGCGCGCCGCTGTTGGTCTGTTCGATGGCTCGCCGTTGGGAAAGATTGAGGTGATGGGGCCGGACGCTGAGGCTTTTCTCAACTTCGTCTATTACAACACCATGTCGACGCTCAAACCGGGCCACATCCGCTATGGTTTTATGCTGACCGAAGGCGGCATTGTCTATGACGACGGCGTGCTGGCCCGGATCGGGCCGGAGCATTTTATTGTGTCTTGCTCTTCTTCTCATGTTGATGGCGTTCGGACGCATTTGGAGGCGTGGCGGCAAGATGGCAATGACCCGGATCGCATCTTTGTCCACGATGCGACCCAACATTGGGCAACTCTTACGGTGACAGGCCCGAAAGCGCGCGATGTCCTAATCCAACTTGACTTGCAGATTGATCTGGCGGCCCCGGCATTCCCGCATATGCGTTGGTGCGAAAGCGTCTGGCGTGGTACGATCCTTCGGATTGCGCGGGTCAGCTTTTCGGGCGATCTGAGCTATGAGCTTTCAATCCGCGCTCGCCAGGCCCCCGCGCTTTGGGAGGCGCTGCTGGACGTTACGCGCGCCATGGGCGGCGGTGTGATTGGCCTAGAGGCGCTGTCAATTCTGCGTGCAGAAAAAGGCTTTATCATCGTCGGCAAGGATACCGATGGCGAGACTATGCCCCATGATCTTGGCTTTGATGGGCCGCGGCAGAAGAAAACAGCGGCCTTTCTGGGAGATCGCAGCCTGCAGACCCAGATAGCGCGCGCACGCGGGCGTAAACAGCTCGTCGGGCTTGCCACGGAAGGCGCGCGCCTCGCGACGGGGGCACATATCGTTACCAAGGGAGCTTCAGAGGGCTATGTCACCTCTAGCTATGATAGCCCCACGCTTGAACGGCCCATTGCTCTGGCTTTGATCGCGGATGGGCAAGCACGGATGGGCGAGACGGTTACCATCTGGCATCTGGGCAAAGAGACGCGTGCGCAAATTTGCTCAGCATGCGCATTTGACCCAGAGGGGGGGCGGCTGCATGCGTGATGACAGTCAACGATGGGAACCGCCTGCCGAACGGTTCGATTTTGTGGTCCCTGGTGTTCGTGCTCTGGAAGTAGATTTGCCCGAAAGCTGGATGATTTCGGGACCGGGTGTGCTTGAGCAATTTGCGGCGCATTACGTGTCTTGGCCGGATGTTGTCGATGTGCCCGCCTACGCGGTTGCACTGCGCAGGGATCGCATATTGTGGATCGGCCCTTGGGATCATGGGGGTGGCTATGATCCAAGTAGACAGCTTGCGGTGTCTGATGTCAGTGATGCCTTTGCGGTTATAGATCTTTCGGGCCCTCATGCCCTCGACCTTTTGCGCCACGGGACAGAGCTGCGCTTGGACAAACCCTCGCGCTCGGTATCGCGGTTGATCTTCGGCATAGAGGTTTTGCTTTATCGCGTTACGAGCGATCAGCATTTCCGCTTGCATGTGCCCCGCGCGTCGGCAATTGCATTTCGCCGGAACCTGATAGCAGGGGCTTAAAGCGTCCAGCTCTAAGCCTTAGAGCGTGTCCTGTTCAATCGGTTTCATATCCTGCAGCCTTGAAGAAGTTGT
>CAYWNJ010000199.1:0-5161 GCA_964459535.1 uncultured Rhodobacterales bacterium | reverse complement strand
ATGCGGTAGCGATAGCAATAGCTTTTATGGCAGAGAAACGAACCGCCTTTGAGCAGCTTAGAGCCACGCGGCCAGTGATGCGCGGCCCGTTTGCGCGCAGAGAGAGAGCGTAGGCGCGCGGGCTCTGCGATCCACTCCCAGACATTCCCCACCATATTGTAAAGCCCATAGCCATTGGCCTGAAACGAACAGGCTGGCGCTGTGGTTGCATACCCGTCCTGCAAAAGGTTCACCTCAGGGAAAGTCCCTTGCCAGATATTGCAGGGGTGAAAGGCCGTATCATCCGGCTCTTGCGCGCCCCAAGGATAGGGCACATCGCCCTGGCCCCCGCGCGCGGCGTGCTCCCATTCCGCCTCGGTCGGCAGACGCCCTCCGGCCCATTTTGCAAAGGCGCGCGCATCGGACCAGCTGACATGCACAACCGGATGATCGGGCCGGGCCTGCTCACCGCCTGGGCCGTCGGGATGCGACCAAAGCGCCCCCTCTATTTTGTGCCACCATTCCACGCCGACCACGCGCTGTGTGGGGCCCGCATCCGCGCCAACGCTGTGCTGGAAAACGAAAGACCAGCCGAAACGCTCAGCCTCGGTAACATAGCCCGTGTCGTCGATAAACGCCGCGAACATCGCATTTGTGACCGCGCCTTCCATCATGCGGAAGGGCCTGAGCGTCTTGCGTCGAAGCGGCCCTTCCTCATCCGCAGGCATCCCGGGCATAGCTGTGCCGAGCATGCCCGTGCCGCCCGGAATGTCTTTAAGCCCCAAATCCGGGGGGCTCCCGCGCTTGATCACGTTTTGGGATGGCTGAGATATCTCTCTGCTTGGCGTACAGCAGCGCTTTTGGGTCATGCCGCAGTGTCTCGCGCAGAAGATCGCGATGCAAGGGGAAAGGCTTGTGCGTGACGATCAAGTTTTCACGTGCTAGCCAGAGATAAATTCAAAGAGGAGCGCATCATGGCCGACCTACCGACCTCAACCTTTTTTGCTTTGTCCGCAGACGGGGGCGTTGTTCATCTTGAGATGAATAATGGCGGTAAGGCGAACGCGATGGGCCCTAGCTTTTGGCGCGAGCTTCCTCAGATCTGCGCGGCGCTTAATGCGGATCCGTCGGTGCGTTGTGTGTTGCTTTCGGGGCGGGGAAAACACTTTAGCTCGGGGATGGACCTGTCTGCCTTCTCGGGAATGATGGAGTTGCACAAGGCCGAGCCGGGGCGGGCCGCCTATGCGCTACGGGATCAAATCATTGGCCTGCAAGAGAGCTTGAGCGCGCTTGAAAACCTGCGGGTTCCGGTCATTGCGGCCATTCACGGGGCCTGTTTGGGCGCGGGGGTTGATATGATCTCGGCCTGCGATCTGCGCGTTGTCAGCCAGGATGTGCGGTTCTGCATTGAGGAAATCCATATCGGTATGGCCGCTGATGTCGGTACTCTGCAGCGCTTGCCCAAGCTCATCCCGCCGGGGATTGTCCACGAGCTTGCCTATACAGGACGCTCGTTCGGCGCTCAGGAGGCGCAGGGCTGGGGATTGGCCAATGCGGTCTTTGAAGATCAAGAGGCTACGATTGAAGGTGCGCGCAAGTTGGCGCAAGATATAGCGTCCAAATCGCCCCTCGCGATTGCGGGGATCAAGCGATCCATTACCTATGCGCGCGATCATACCGTCGCAGAAGGGTTGGATCAGATTGCCACTTGGAATTCCGGCATGATGCGCCCTGACGATATGATGCGCGCGATCCAGGCAAAAATGGCGAAACAAGCCGTTAGCTTTGATGATTTGCTGGAAGATGTCGGCTGATGACCCCCTTTAACTTTAACACAACACCTTCTCTACGCTTCGCGGCCGGGTCGTTGGCGGAGCTGGGCGAGATCGTAAAGCCCATTGCGTCCTCCGTTTTGATTGTCACAGATACCGGTCTGGTCAAAACAGGCATCGTGGCGCGCGCGCAGAGCGCTCTTTACGCGGCGGGCGTTTCGTTCGAGTGTTTCGACGCGGTAACAGCCGATCCGTCCGAGGAAGTCATTCTGGCCGCAGCGGCGGCAGCGCGCGGCAAGCAAGGTGTGATTGGCTTGGGCGGGGGGTCGTCGATTGACGCGGCAAAGCTCGCCGCGCTGCTCGCCCGGTCGGATGAAGCGCTGGAGGCAATCTATGGTGTGGGTCAGGTCAGGGGCGCACGCCTTCCCTTAGTTGCCGTCCCAACAACGGCTGGCACGGGGTCCGAGGTCACGCCGATCTCTATCGTAACAACAGGCGCATCAGAGAAAATGGGTGTTGTGAGCCCGGTGTTGCTGCCCGATATCGCCATCTTGGACCCTGAGGTGACCTTGGGTTTGCCTGCGCCGATCACCGCAGCGACGGGGATTGATGCGATGGTGCATGCCATCGAGGCTTATGCCTCTGCCAGCCCCAATAACAATCCAGTCAGCCGAGCCCTTGCCGTCGAGGCGCTACGCTTGATGGGCGGCGCTCTAGAGCGTGCCGTGAACGATGGCGCGGATATTGCCGCTCGGGGTGACATGCTGCTGGGATCGCTTTTGGCGGGGCAGGCGTTTGCCAACTCGCCGGTCGCAGCTGTTCATGCTCTTGCCTATCCGATTGGGGGGCATTTCAAAGTGCCGCATGGTCTTTCAAATGCGTTGGTGCTGCCCGAGGTGCTCCGTTTTAACGCAGCTGTCGCGCCAAAACCCTATGCGGAGCTTCTGCCCCACACTTTTCCAGAGCACGCCGCGCTACAAGGCGAGGATGCGGCGCTCGCATTTGTGGAAGCACTCGCGGACTTGTCCAAGCGCTGCGGTCTCCCTCAAGGGTTACGCGAAGTGGGTATCCAGCAAAGCGATCTCGCGCTGCTTGCGAAAGATGCGATGAACCAGACGCGGCTGCTCGTCAACAACCCGCGGCCTGTGACCTTGGCGGATGCGCGCGCGATTTACGAGGCCGCGTGGTGAGCCGCCGCTTGCCAGGTCGGCGGGCGGAGTATGCGCTCTTTTCGGTGATCACGACGCGCTGGTTTGACAACGATATCTACGGCCATATGAACAACGCCATGCATTACCAGCTCTTCGATACGGCGGTGAATGGGATGCTGATCAAGCAGGGCCTTCTAGATCTTAAAGACAGCCCGACCGTCTTTTTGGTGGTCGAGACGGGATGCACCTATCATAGTGAGATCGCCTTTCCCGATACTGTAAATGCTGGCCTGCGTGTTGGGCGCATTGGCAGCTCGTCAATACGCTACGAGTTGGGTCTGTTTCGCAATGACGAAGAAAGCGCCGCAGCCGAGGGGCATTTTGTGCATGTGAATGTGGATCGGCAAAGCCGTAAACCTGCCGCAATCAGCGATAAGGCGCGCGGGGAGTTCAAAGCCCTGATGCGAGGGAGTGCCTGACATGCTGCTCCGAAAAGAGGCATTCGATCTGCCCGAGGATGTCATCTATCTTGACGGCAATTCGCTGGGCCCATTGCCGCGCGCCGTCCCGCAACGTGTCGATCAAATGATGCGAGCGGAGTGGGGACAAATGCTGATCCGCGGTTGGAATGATGCCGGATGGATGGCGCAACCCTCGCGCATCGGCAACCGGATTGGAGCGCTCATCGGCGCCGCGCCTGGCTCTGTTGTGACCGGCGATACGCTGTCGATAAAGGTCTATCAAGCCGTTGCAGCTGCCTTGCAAATGCGGCCCGAGCGCCGCGTTGTTCTAAGCGATACCGGCAATTTCCCCACCGATCTCTACATGGCCCAAGGTCTGATCGACACCCTTGCCAAAGGGCACGAGCTGCGCCTTGTCGCGCCAGAAGATGTTCTCGGCGCGCTTGATGAAAGCATTGCCGTCTTGATGTTGACCCATGTTGACTACCGCACCGGACGACTTCACGACATGGAACGGCTTACCAAAGCAGCGCATAGCTTGGGCATTGTCGTGATCTGGGACCTTGCGCATAGCGCTGGCGCTCTGCCTGTCGATATCGCGGGTTGCTCTGCCGAGTTTGCCGTCGGTTGCACCTACAAATATCTCAACGGAGGACCCGGCGCGCCCGCTTTTATTTATGTTCGTCCAGATCTAGCGGACCATGTTGACCCCGCGCTTGCCGGATGGCTGGGCCATGCCGCCCCGTTTGACTTTGCGGCGCGCTATCAACCGGCTACGGGCATTGAGCGCATGCGCGTCGGGACTCCTGCGATCTTGCAACTGGCCGCGCTCGATGCGGCCCTTGACGTCTGGCAAGGGGTGGACCTGAACGAATTGCGCGCAGCCTCCATCGCCTTGCAGGAATTGTTCATTCAAGAGGTTGAGGCCAGAACGCCGCTGAGGCTGGTCAGCCCGCGCGACCCGATGCAGCGCGGCAGCCAAGTCTCGTTCGCCTTCGAACACGGATATGCCGTTATACAAGCCTTGATCGCACGGGGCGTTATCGGCGATTTCCGCGCGCCCGATATCATGCGCTTTGGCTTTACGCCGCTTTACCTGGATGGTGATGATATTCGCAAAGCCGTCGGCCATCTCGAAGGCATCATGCGCGACGAGCTTTGGGACCGGTCTGAGTATCAAGCGCGCAAGCAGGTTACTTAGTTGCGCCTCATGTCAAAGCGCCGCATGCGCGCTATGGCAGCAATTCGGGCTCTTGCAGCTCTTTCTGTGCGTGACTAAGATTCGTTTAAGACATTTGCGGGTATGGTCCCGCAAAGTGGTTCAAAGGCAGGACCCCAAAGATGCATGATCCGATTGACACCTATAACAACACGCTTGTCCCCATGGTGGTCGAGCAGACAAGCCGCGGTGAGCGGGCCTATGATATCTTTTCTAGGCTCCTAAAAGAGCGGATTATTTTCCTCAGCGGTCCGGTTCATGATGGGATGTCGTCCCTCATTGTAGCGCAATTGCTGCATTTGGAGGCAGAGAACCCTTCGAAAGAGATTGCGATGTATATCAATAGCCCCGGGGGTGTCGTCACCTCGGGCCTGTCGATCTATGATACGATGCAGTACATTAAGCCAAAGGTTTCGACGCTGGTCGTGGGGCAGGCGGCGTCGATGGGCTCGTTGCTTTTGACGGCGGGCGAGGCGGGGATGCGCTACTCGCTCCCAAATAGCCGGGTCATGGTGCATCAACCGTCAGGCGGTTATCAGGGGCAAGCGACGGATATCATGATCCATGCCCAAGAAACAC
>CAYWNJ010000198.1:0-5185 GCA_964459535.1 uncultured Rhodobacterales bacterium | reverse complement strand
ATCTCGATCTCGGGCTATCACATGCAAGAGGCGGGTGCGAACCTGGTGCAAGAACTCGCCTTCACCCTGGCGGATGGGCGCGAATATGTCCGCGCGGCGCTGGCGCGGGGGATGGATGTCGATAAATTCGCTGGGCGGCTGTCGTTCTTTTTCGCCATCGGCATGAATTTCTTTATGGAAGCGGCCAAGCTGCGCGCCGCGCGGCTGCTCTGGCATCGGATCATGTCCGAGTTTGAGCCCCAAAACCCCAAATCCCTGATGCTGCGCACGCATTGCCAAACCTCTGGCGTCAGCCTGCAAGAGCAGGACCCATATAACAACGTCATCCGCACGGCGTATGAGGCGATGGCGGCGGCGCTTGGCGGCACGCAGTCGCTACACACCAATGCGCTTGATGAGGCGATTGCCTTGCCGACGGACTTTAGCGCGCGCATCGCCCGCAATACGCAGCTGATCTTGCAGGAAGAGACTGGCGTGACCAATGTCGTCGATCCTTTGGCGGGCAGCTACTATGTCGAGAGCTTAACCCACGAACTGGTCGAAGCCGCATGGGCCCTCATCGAAGAAGTCGAAGAGATGGGTGGGATGACCAAAGCTGTAGCCTCTGGTATGCCCAAGCTGCGCATTGAAGAGGCCGCCGCCATCCGCCAGGCCAAGATCGACCGGGGCGAAGAGGTGATCGTCGGGGTCAACAAATACCGCCTCGATCAAGAGGATGAGATCGACATTCTTGATATCGACAACGCGGCTGTCCGTGAGGCGCAAATCGCGCGCCTTGCTCAGATCCGGGCCAGCCGGGATGAAGCCGCCTGCCAAGCGGCGCTGGACGCGTTAAGCGCAGCGGCGGAAGGCACGGGCAACCTGCTTGAAAAGGCGGTCGAGGCGGCGCGTGCGCGGGCCTCGGTTGGTGAGATAAGCCTGGCGATGGAAAAGGTCTTTGGTCGGCACCGGGCCGAAGTTAAAACCCTCGCCGGTGTTTATGGTGCAGCCTATGAGGGCGATGACGATTTTGCGGCCATCCAAGCAGCGGTCGAAGCGTTTGCCAAAGCCGAAGGGCGGCGCCCTCGGATGCTGGTGGTGAAGATGGGGCAAGACGGGCACGACCGGGGCGCAAAGGTGATTGCGACGGCCTTTGCCGATATTGGCTTTGATGTGGATGTTGGCCCGTTATTCCAAACACCCGCAGAGGCAGCGCAAGACGCGGTCGATAACGATGTGCATATCGTGGGAATTTCAAGCCAGGCGGCAGGGCACAAGACCTTGGCGCCGCAACTGGTTGAGGCGCTCAAAGACGCAGGTGCCGAGGATATTTGCGTGATCTGCGGAGGGGTCATTCCGCAGCAAGACTACCAGTATCTATATGACAGAGGTGTCAAAGCGATTTTTGGACCAGGTACAAATATTCCCGCCGCCGCGCAGGAGATTTTGTCAATCCTCCAGGATCGCTCAAACCGACGCTGAGTTCTAGATGGTCGATGCAGTTTAAGATAGCTCTTCCAGCAGGACAAAATCCGCCTCAGCCAGCTTGTCGATCAATTCTGTCTTAGAACTATGAACCGCAATATTATCCGTGTGATCCCGAAACGAACGATATCTGTGCACAATCTTGTAATCATTTTCCGCGATCCAGTCTAAAAACTCTTTATCGCTATCATTGTTAATTTCGATCAAAATGGTCGGTTGATGCTTGGCAATCGTTTCGCGCAACCCTTTGAGGACGCGCATTTCCATGCCTTCAACATCGATTTTGATTAAGTCAGGGGTCTCGTCGGCCAGCAGGCTATCACCCGTGAACGCCTTGATGTCTCCTCCCTCATCAAGCAATTTGCTGGCTGCAATAACCCGTTTTTGGCGCTGCATACTGAGGCCCTCGGCATCCTCATCAGAAACGCCAACACCTAATTTGGAGCAATCGACAATATCTGTCACATGGTTCAGCATTAGGTTGAGGCACAAAAGATCAATAACTTCCGGATTCGGCTCGAAGACAACGACGCGATCAAAGTTAAGAAATTTGGCCGCGAAAATTGCGTGGTTTCCGACATTCGCGCCGACGTCAATGAATGTTCCCGTATTACTGATAAAATGATGCAAAATATCCAAATGCGCGAGCGAGGAGAATGATCCGTTTTTATGTGTCCTCTGGACAGGATCACCTTTGTGCTTAAGGCCCATAAAAATCGGTTGGTCCTGGTGAAAGAACCGGACGATTTTCACATCTCCGCTCACAAATGGCCATTTCCGTTTGTTGCGCCTGATGTATCTTTGCACATATTTTATCATTGCTGTTTCCTGCTTCGTTAGCCTGTTATCTTTTGACCCCACCAAGTTCACAAAGCGCTTGGGTCTGTCAAGAAATTCAGGGTCTCTGTCAAAGCGTGGTTTGAGACAACATCTTTTCGATTTAAGACCAAAAATTTTTTAAGAGCCAAGCTTTCTTCATATTCCTGCCTCTTTTGTCCTTCAGTACGACGCACGACGTGAGTGAAGGAGTTCGAATGTTTACTGTAGAACGCATCAAGACATTCATAGGCGACGCGGATGGGGCCGTTACTGTGGATTGGGTTGTTTTATCTGCTGGGGTGATTGGACTGGGTGTCGCAGCGACGACTGCGCTCGAATCTGGGCTGAGCACTGCGACGGGAAATGTCGTTGCCGCACTTGCTGACGATGGCAGCGTCACGCCTGTGACTGCCGGGCTAACTGATCCACTTACATATACGACAGGAGGTACCCCAATTAGAGGCTTCCTCCGTGCCCAGGAAGTGTCCTTCCAAACGGAATTTGATCTTTCCGCAGAAGACGAAGGGATTATTTTCGAGTTCGGTGGCGTAGGAATCGGGACAATCCTTTACCAATATGATGGGGCGCTTTATCTGCAATCTGGGGCAGGTTCTGCCACAGGCGAGTCGCTTTGGCGCGGAGAAGCCTCTTGGGTGGTAGAAGATGGACCAGCCGTGATCGAAGGCGTGATGGATGCCTCGCAGGGTCTAACACTTTACGTCAACGGGGAAGCGGTAGATAGCTCGCAGTTTTCGAATTCTATGCTTGCAGGCGGGGATTACGGAAATGTCGGAGAGGGCTGGAATTCGATACCTGTGAATAGAGGTGGTTTCGGTGTAGCTGACGGGCATCCTGCCGTCGACAGCGTTCAGTTCTTCAGCGGCCAAACACCCGAAGGTTACGCGACGGCGTCCTGACCTTAATACTCTCGAAAATAGACGTTTCCGCATTGCTGATAAAGCGATGCAAGATATGCAATTGCGTGCCCGATATGAGGCATGAGGGCCGGTCGAGACGCCCGGTCCTTGCGCGCCAGTGGCATCAGGTCTGATGTCCTGACCGACCGAAGGTCAAAGCACGCTAAACGCTCTATCGCAGGATTAGGCTGGGAAAATTGGCCTGTTCAGGCAAGCGGCACGCATGAATTTCAGATTCATGTCACCTTCTTCGCTTTAAGGCTACAAAATTACATAATAGCCGAGCTTTCTTCATACTCTCGCCTTTTTTGTTTTTCAAAACGGTTCTCAATGTGAGTGAAGGAGTTCGGATGTTTACTGTAGAACGCATAAAGACATTCATTGGCGACTCAGACGGTGCTGTCACCGTAGATTGGGTCGTCTTATCTGCCGGGGTGATTGGACTGGGTGTCGCAGCGACGACCGCAATTGAATCTGGGCTGACCACTGCGACGGGTAATGTGGCCGCCGCACTTGCTGACGATGGCAGCTTTACACCCGTGACCGCGGGTCTGGTCAATCCGATTGATTACTCGGCAGGTAGTAGCCGGCTCTACGCTTTCAGATGGGCAAGTGAACTATCCTTCCAAACGGAAATGGAGTTTTCTTCCGAAGACGAAGGGATCCTTTTCGAGTTCGGTGGTGCTGGAATCGGGTCAATCCTTTATCAACATGACGGCGTGCTTTACCTGCAAGCTGGTGCAGCTTCGGGTACCGGCGAAGGACCCGGTCGCGGAGAGGCCGCTTGGACGGTCGAAGATGGACCAGCGGTGATCGAAGGCGTGATGGATGCCTCACAGGGATTGACACTTTATGTCAACGGGGAGGCCGTAGATACCTCTGAATTTCAGGCCTCTATGCTTATCGGTTCTGATGCTGGCGCTGTCGGGGAGGGCTATAACTCCATACCCGTGAATAGAGGCGGCTTCGTTAGAACTGATGGGCACCCTAGCGTTGACACTATCCAGTTCTTCCAGAACCAAACACCAGACGATTACTCGGCAGCGTCCTGACCCTAAAGCGTGTTTTGTTAAATTGAATTCAAATTCGCTTCCTCTCGGCTTTGCCTCGAACGCGAATTTGAATACGCTATGTTTTGGGTTGAACGGGCTCTAATACCCTCGGACAGGATCAACGATATTTCGTAGTATCTCTCCCGCGCGCCAGCGCTTTAGGTTGTCGAGGAATAGGGCGAAAGAGGCCGCCCCCCACTCGGCATAAACCGATGAGCAATGGGGTGAGATCAGGAGATTTGGCGCAGACCAAAGCGGGCTTGTGCCCGGCAAAGGTTCGGTCTCGAACACGTCCAAGGCTGCTCCGCGCAACCGGCCATTGCGCAGGTTTTCCAGCACCGCATCCTGTGCCACAACACCGCCGCGCGAGACATCGGCCAGAACCGCGCCAGGCTTGCAAGCGCTCAGCAGATCCGCACTCAGCAGCCCTCGCGTAGAGGGCAGAAGGGGCGTACAGACCGCGATAAAGTCAGCCTGCGGGAGCAAGCTTGGCAGGCTATCGGCATGGTGAACTTCGTCAACGCCTTCGGTATCGGCGGGACGGGCGCGGGTCCCGATGACATGCATCCCAAAGGCAGCGGCCCGCTTGGCCAAGGCGCGCCCGGTATGGCCCAGCCCGACGATCAACAGCGTGCGCCTTTGCAGGGGCGCAACCAACCGCTTGGGATCCCAGCGCCGTGCTGCTTGGTCTTGTTGCAAGCCCGGCACGTCAAGATTGAAGTGCAAAAACGCGCCCAGGATATACTCGGCCATCATGCCTGCCGCGACGCCTGCTGCATTGGTGACGGTCACGCTTTGGGTATCCCAAATGCCAAAATGGTCCGTTCCAGCGCCGCCATTTGCCACCCAGCGCGGTCCACCGGGCCGAAAGAGTGCCGCATGTGGAAACCCGGCGGTCCCTGCAAAGCGCACAGAACAGCCGACCTCGGGCAC
>CAYWNJ010000197.1:0-5201 GCA_964459535.1 uncultured Rhodobacterales bacterium | reverse complement strand
CTGCCCGCCCGAGAACTCATGCGGATAGCGGTCCATTGCTGCGGGATCGAGGCCAACCTCCGCCATCACCTCTGCCACAAGGTCTCGGCGGTCCCGCTCCGGATCGACGTTATGGATCAGCAGCCCTTCGGAGATGATCTGCGCGGCGGTCATGCGTGGACTAAGGCTGCCGAACGGGTCTTGAAAGACAATCTGCATATCCTTGCGCATCCGCCGCAATTCGCGCACGGAAGAACCGCGCAGATCTTGACCCAAGAAGACAATCTTCCCCTCGGACTTGATCAGACGCATAATCGCCAGCGCCAGCGTAGTCTTACCCGAGCCGCTCTCGCCGACTATGCCAAGCGTCTCGCCCGCCCGCACGCTTAGGTCCGCACCATTGACCGCTTTGACCCAGCCAACGCGGCGCCGCATGAGGCCCTGCTCAATTGGGAACCAGACCCGTAGCCCTTGGGTTTCGGCAATCACTTCGGCACCCTCCGGCACAGGGGCCGGGCTGCCCGAAGGCTCCGCGCCCAGGAGTTTCTGCGTATAAGGGTGCTGCGGGCGCGCAAAGATCTCTGAGGTTGGCCCCGCCTCGACAATCTCGCCGTTTTGCATCACGCACACCCGATCGGCGATGCGCCGCACGATACCCAGATCATGGGTGATAAAGAGCATTCCCATATTCTCGGACGCCTTCAGCTCGGCCAGAAGGTCAAGGATCTGCGCTTGGATCGTGACATCCAGCGCGGTGGTCGGCTCATCGGCGATCAGCACATCCGGCTTGTTGGCCAACGCCATCGCAATCATCACCCGCTGACGTTGCCCCCCGGAAAGCTGATGCGGATAGGCCGTGAGGCGCTGCTCTGCATCGCGAATACCAACCTTTTGGAGCAGGCTGAGCACCTCATCGCGGCTCGCGCTAGCGGTGGACCAGTCCAGCAGCGTCGCGCGCACCGCCGCGCTAAGCGCCCAAAGCATCGCCGTACCGATCAGGGCCCAAATACCCGCCCAGGCCAGCTGCCCTGGCAAGACGCCCAGCACGTAGTCGGCGAGGTAGCGCCAGCCCGGCTCTTCCGGCGCGGTGCGGATGAACCCTGCATAGGCGAAGGCAAAGACGAACAGCCCGGCCAGCAGCGCCAGGACCGGAACCGGGCGGAGCGCAATGATCCGCTCGGCCAGCCGCTGCCAAAAACTGCGCCCCTTGAGCCCGCGATGCAGGGCCAAGCTCTCGCCCAGTTGTTTTTCAATGCTGTGCAGCGGGTTGAGCGAGGTCATCGGCTCTTGGAAGATGAACGAGATGTCGTTGCCGCGCACTTGGCGGAGGGTCGCGGCCTCGGCCCCGACCAGCTCTCGCCCGTCATAGGTGACCGAGCCCGCCACCTCGGCATTATCCCCCAAGAGCTGAACCGTCGAGAGGGCCGAGACGGACTTGCCCGAGCCGCTCTCACCCACCAAGGCGACAGTCTCGCCCCGACGAACAGCAAAGCTGATACCCTTGACGGCTTGGGTCACCGTTCCACCTTGGTGAAAGCTCACACTTAGGTCTTTGACGTCGAGAAGCGGCGCGCTCACGTGAAGGTCTTTCTGGGGTCAAAGGCGTCGCGAATGCCCTCAAAGATAAAGATCAGCAGCGACAGCATCAGTGCGAAGACCGAGAAGGCGGTGAAGGCCAGCCACGGTGCTTGTAGGTTTTGCTTGGCTTGGAGCGTCAACTCACCCAGGCTCGGCGCCGAGGAGGGCAGGCCAAAGCCAAGATAGTCAAGCACCGCGAGGGACGAGATTGTGCCCGTTATGATGAAGGGCAGCATGGTCAGCGTCGCCACCATCGCGTTGGGCAGCATATGGCGGAACATGGTGGTTATGTTGCCAACGCCCAGGGCGCGCGCTGCGCGGACATATTCAAAGTTGCGCGCGCGCAGGAATTCGGCCCGTACCACGCCCACCAGCGCGACCCAGCCAAAGAGGACAAGCAGGCCGACAAGCAGCCAAAATGAGCGACCCAAGATCGCAAACATGATGATAATCACATAGAGCGACGGGGTTGCGGACCAAATCTCGATCAAGCGCTGAAAAATGATATCTGTGCGCCCGCCAAAATAGCCCTGAACCGCGCCCGCAATCACGCCGATCACCGTTGACGCCCCGGTGACGATCAGCGTGAACAGCACCGACAAGCGAAAACCATGGATCACCCGCGCAAGCACATCGCGCTTGGTACCATCTGTGCCCAGCCAGTTTTCCTCATTGGGCGGCAGCGGCGCTGCACCCGGACGATCCACAGCCGTGTTATAGCTATAGGGGATCAGCGGCCAAATCATCCAACCGCGCTGAAAATCATCAGCGTAAGTGCCTTCGTCTATCGCGGACAGGATGCCCTCCGGGTCGTCCAAGCAGTCCTCTATCCCGCCGCTGACGATCAGGCATTGCACTTCTATGTCGCGATAGATCGCCTCGGTGCGGAAATCGCCGCCAAAAGCGGTCTCGGGGTAGAAATTCCAGATCGGCGTGTAAAATTCACTCTGATAGCGGATCAGGATCGGCTTGTTATAGGCCAAAAACTCCGCAAAGAGGCTAAGCGTAAAGAGCACGCCGAAAATCCAGAGTGAGAAGTAGGCGCGCCTATTGGCTTTGAAATTCTGCCAGCGGCGCTGATTGAGCGGAGACAGCCTCATCCCTCGCGCCCCTCAAAGTCGATGCGCGGGTCAACCAGCACATACATCAGATCCGAGAGGATGCCGACCAGCAACCCCATGAGCGCGAAGATATAGAGCGTACCAAAGACGATCTGATAGTCTCGCGCCACCGCCGCCTCAAAGCCAAGCCGCCCGAGGCCGTCAAGGCTAAAGATCGTCTCGATAATCAGCGAGCCGCCGAAAAACACCGAGATAAAGAGCGCCGGAAAGCCCGCAATCACGATCAGCATCGCATTGCGGAAGACATGGCCGTAAAGCACGCGGCGCTCTGAGAGGCCCTTGGCGCGGGCGGTCATGACATAGTGCTTTTTGATCTCATCCAGAAAGCTGTTCTTGGTCAGTAGGGTGAGCGTGGCAAAACCGCCAATCGTGCTGGCCAGAACCGGCAAGGCAATGTGCCAGAAATAGTCGATCACTTTGCCGATGAGGCTCAACTCTTCCCAATTATCCGAGGTCAGACCGCGCAGCGGGAAGATTTGTAGATACGTTCCCCCAGCAAGCAGTACCAGCAGCAAAATAGCAAAGAGAAATCCCGGAATCGCATAGGCCGCGATGATCGCCCCCGAGGTCCATGTATCAAAGGGCGTGCCATCGCGCACCGCTTTACGAATGCCCAAGGGGATGGAGACGAGGTAAGAAATCAGCACCGACCAAAGCCCCAGCGTGATCGACACCGGCAGTTTTTCCTTGATCAAATCAATCACTTCGATGGAGCGGAAATAGCTCTCACCAAAGTCAAACCGCGCATAGTTCCAAAGCATCAGCAAAAAGCGGGTGAGAGGGGGTTTGTCAAAGCCGAACTCGGCTTCAAGCTCGGCGATCAGCTCGGGCGGAAGACCACGCGCGCCGATATAGGTGCTATCCGAGCCGGTCGCGAGCGCTTCGGCCCCCGCATCGCCGCCGCCCCCCGCAAAGCCGGCAAAGACATCACCTTGGCCTTGCGCTTGGGCAATGGCTTGTTCGACCGGGCCGCCGGGAACAAATTGCGTGAGGGTGAAATTCACCACCAGAATGCCCAGCAAAGTTGGGATCACCAACAGCAGGCGACGGAGGATATAGGCACCCATTCTCGCGCTACCTCAGCGCCCCTGCGGCCTTGAGCTCCTCGGCCTTTTCTGCGTTGAACCACCAATAATCGAGATATCCCAAGGCGAAGGGCGCAATCGCCTCGGGATGTTCATACATGTCATAATAGGCCGTCCAGTGGCTGGGATTATACCAGACCGGGATCATGAGCCGCTCATGCCGGAGCACACGGTCAAGCGCGCGCATCGCGGCGCGCTCTTCTTCGCGGGTTGTGGCATTGAGCGAGCCGGTAATGATCGCGTCGACCAGAGGGCTGGCCAATGCGGCGGGGTTAAAGAGCGAGAACGCCGCTGCTTCCGAACCAAAGCGCTGCATGAGCCCCGTGCCCGTACCAAGGAAGGCAGGGTATTGATCATAGACCAGGTCATAATCCTTGTCGCGCTCGCGGTTGGTGTATTGGCTGCTATCCACCTTTTCGAGCGTCGCCTGAATGCCCAAGCTGTTCAAGTTGGACACAAAATTTTCCATGGCCCCGGTCAGTGTCGCCGGGGAGGCCGAGTTAAAGAGGAAATTGAGCGCAAGAACCTCACCCGCTGCGTTGCGGCGCACGCCATCATCTCCAACAGCCCAGCCTGCCGCGTCGAGCAGCCCCATCGCCTTGCGTGCGTTGCGCCGGTCCAAAAGCCTTGCCGCGCGCGAGCTATGCGGCTGCGGCACCTCCGTATTCAGGATTTCTGCGGGTACGATATCGCCAAGACTTTGAAGAAAGGCCAGCTCCGCCCCTTCAGGCAGACCTTTGGCTTCGACCTCGGTGCCTTGGCTAAACGAGGCGCGTTGCTGGAACAGACCGAATTGCAAGCTCTCATTGGTCCATTCGAAATTATAGGCTAGGGCAATCGCCTCGCGCAGGCGGCGATCCTGAAGCACTTCGCGGCCAAGGTTAAAGACAATCCCCGTCGCAGCCGGGGGCGCGCCATTGGCTAGCTCTTCGCGCTTGATCCAGCCGCTTTCAACCTTGCCAAACTGATAGCCCGTCGCCCATTTGCGCGAGTCGTTCTCGGCGCGGAAAGTGTACTCGCCCGCTTTGAACGCCTCAAAGGCCGAGGCATCATCGCCAAAATACTCAATGCGGATCGTATCAAAGTTATTCCGGCCCTGGTTAAAGGGCAGATCATTGCCCCAATAGTCCGGGTTTCGGCGATAAACGACGCGGCGGTTCACATCGACGCTGTCGATCATATAGGCACCCGAACCTGGCGAGACCTCTAGCCGGGATTCGTCCAGCCCCGCGCCGGTCTCCTCGTACCATTTCTTTGACCAGGCGGGGACAAAGCCAACTTGGTCAATCAGGCTGCGGCGCGAGATCCCTTCGGTGAAGTAAAATTTGATCGTGTGATCATCCAGCACTTCGACCTTGGGAATACGCTTGCGCACCGCATCGGCGTAGCTCTTAAGCCCTTCGTCCAGCAGAAGATTGTGGGAAAAGGCGATATCATG
>CAYWNJ010000196.1:0-5206 GCA_964459535.1 uncultured Rhodobacterales bacterium | reverse complement strand
ATGACCCCGTGCGGGATCGCGTCTTGCTGGTCGAGCAAATCCGCCTAGGCCCCATCGCGCGGGGGGATCAAGCCGTATGGCAGCTTGAGCCGATTGCGGGGCGCATTGACGGCGGTGAGACACCGGAAGAAGCGGCGCATCGCGAGGCGCAAGAAGAGGCAGGATTAACGCTCAAGCAGCTTATTCCCATTGCAGAAACTTATGCCTCGCCGGGCAATGCCACCGAATTTCATTATATTTTCATAGGCCTTGCAGACTTGCCGGATGAGGCTGCTAGGCTCGGAGGTGCGGTAGATGAGGCTGAAGATATTCGCGCCCATCTCCTCTCCTTCGAGGCCCTAATGACAATGATCGAAGACCGGCAGGCCGCGAATGCTCCGCTGGTTCTAGCGGCCTTGTGGCTGGGCAATGCGCGTGCAAGCTTGCGTGCAGACGCTTGAGATCACCTCTGGGCACCGCTAAACCAAGGGCGCGACCATGTGAGGAGACCTTTTATGCGTACCGCTGACGATCTTGCCGCTGCCATCGGCCACACGCCTCTGATCAAGCTACGCCGCGCGAGCGCCGCAACCGGATGTACCATTCTGGGGAAAGCTGAGTTCTTGAACCCCGGGCAATCGGTGAAAGATCGCGCCGCGCTGTCCATCATTCAAGACGCGGTCGCGCGCGGGGAGCTGCGCCCTGGCGGTACTATCGTCGAGGGCACTGCCGGGAACACCGGTATCGGGCTTGCTCTGGTCGGCGCGTCGATGGGCTACCGCACCGTGATCGTCATTCCGCAAACCCAGAGCCAAGAAAAGAAGGACATGTTGCGCCTTGCCGGAGCTGAACTGGTCGAGGTGCCTGCCGCACCTTATAAAAATCCCAACAATTATGTGCGTTATTCTGGGCGTTTAGCCACAGCACTTGCCAAAAGCGAACCCAATGGCGCGATTTGGGCCAACCAGTTTGACAACATTGCCAATCGGCAAGCGCATATTGACACCACCGGCCCTGAAATATGGGAACAAACTGGCGGCAAGTTGGACGGGTTTATCTGCGCCGTTGGCTCAGGGGGCACCTTGGCCGGTGTTGGCGCTGTGCTCCAGGCCAAAGGGGTGAAGGTTGGTCTTGCGGACCCCGAAGGATCGGGCATGTACAAAATCTATACCGGTGAGGAGAACCCCGGCAACTCGATCACCGAGGGGATTGGACAGGGCCGCGTCACCGCGAACCTAGAGGGCTTTACGCCAGATATGAGCTATCGCATCCCGGATGCGGACGCCTTGCCTGCTGTGTTTGACCTGCTCTCTGATGAAGGGCTGTGCCTGGGCGGTTCCTCGGGCACCAACATCGCCGGTGCTATTCGAATGGCGCAGGAGATGGGGCCCGGCCATACCATTGTGACCATCCTGTGCGATTATGGCACGCGCTATCAATCCAAGCTTTTCAATCCCGAGTTTCTAAGCAGCAAGGGCCTCCCGGTGCCGATTTGGATGCAGCGCGGGCCCCAAGAATTGCCCAGCGTGCTTGAGGAAGTTTGATGCGCGTTTTCATTGCTGCCCTATTGCTCGTGCTCGGACTTTCGCTGGGCGCGAGCATCTCCGCCACCGCTCAGACCGCAAGCGCGGCAGAGCAAAGCGAACCGGACTTTGCGGCCTGGGATCAGGTTGCGCGGCGCGCCGAAGCTGCGGTCGAGGCCGGGCGTGCCTCTGATGCGGCGCTAGGGGACCTCAGGGCCGAGATCAATGTCTGGCGCGGGGCGTTTGAGGCGCAGCTTGGCACGAATGACAGTCGCATTGCCACCATCCAAGATCAAATCGCAGCGCTTGGCCCGGCACCCGAGAATGCCGCGGACGAGGCGCCCGCTATTGCGGAGCGCCGCGCCGCGCTTGCCGATCAACTCTCTCGCCTGTCAACGCCGCGCCGCACGGCGCAAGAGGCGTTCAGCCGCGCCGATGGCATCGTCTCGGAGATTGACGCTATTATCCGCACACGCCAGGCGGATCTCCTGCTCAAGCGCGGCCCCGCGCCGATCAACCCTACCTACTGGCCTGAGGCGTTTGATACGCTTTGGGGCACATTCCAGGCGACCGCGTCAGGCGTGCAGCAAGCTTGGCTAAAAGATGCGACCCGCTTAACACTTCAAGACAATCTTCCGTTGATTTTGGTACTGCTCGGCGTCGCTACTGCGCTCTTGTTCCAATCACGTTTCTGGGTTGGACGGCTCGCCGTGTTGCTAGAAGAACGCCAACGCTGGGGGGACGCTGGTTTCTTTAGCTTTGCTATATCGCTTGGCCAAATTGCGCTGCCCGTTCTTGGTTTTTGGGCGCTGTCCGAGGCGTTGCTCTTAACCGGGCTCTATCGACCACGGGGAGAGGTGCTCATAAACAGCTTGGTCCCCATTGGGGCGATTCTATTCTCTGCAAGATGGCTTGCCGTTCGGGTCTTTCCCGGCGCCGAGGCCGTTCGGCCACTTTTGCAACTCACATCCGAGCAGCGGCGCTTCGGAAGGATTTACACAACATCACTCGGCATCATCTTTGCCGCACAGCTGTTGCTCGAGCGTATCGGGAATTTCGAGAGATATTCCAGCGCGGTAGAAGCGACATTGACATTTCCGCTGATCCTCATCGCTGCCTTTATGGTATTTCGGATCGCGCAGCTTCTGCGCGCGCATAACCAAGAGGCGCGCGAGGACGAAGATGTGGTGCTTGAGCATCAGCTTATTCGCATAATTGGGCTTTTAGCCCGACTGATCGTTATCGTTGCTCCGCTTTTGGCAGCCGCCGGATACGCGGCAGCGGGGGAGCATGTGATTTTCGCTTTCGTGCTGTCACTGGCGCTGTTGGCGGCGATCGCTTTGGTGCAGCGCGCTTTGCGTGATGCCTACGGCATTATTGCACGGGCCAAAACGGAGAGCACCGGTCTTATTCCGACATTGGCGAATCTGGGCGTCTTGATCGCATCCCTCCCCCTATTTGCGCTGATTTGGGGCGCGCAGATCACGGATCTCGCTGAGCTATGGCGGCGCGCCTGGGCAGGTATTTCGATTGGGGATACCACCATTTCACCCAGCTCAATGCTGACCCTGATCATCGTTTTCGTTGTCGGCTATATGCTCACCAAGGCGCTCCAGAGCAGCCTAAAGACCTCGATCTTGCCCAAAACGCGCCTGGATAAGGGTGGGCAAACAGCCGTTGTGTCCGGTCTTGGCTATGTCGGGATCTTTTTGTCAGCGCTGATCGCAATGACCACCGCCGGGATTGACCTCAGCTCTTTGGCAATCGTCGCGGGCGCGCTTTCGGTTGGGATCGGTTTTGGCCTTCAGAATATTGTCAGCAACTTTGTATCTGGGATCATTTTGCTCATTGAGCGCCCCATCTCTGAGGGGGATTGGATCGAAGTTGGCGGGCAGCATGGCACAGTGCGCAGTATCTCGGTGCGCTCCACGCGCATCGAAACGTTTGACCGTTCTGATCTAATTGTCCCAAACTCGGACCTCGTTTTGGGGACCGTCACCAACTACACCCGTGGTAATATGCTCGGGCGTTTGATCATCTCGGTTGGGGTGACCTATGGTACCGATACCAGGCGGGTCGAGAACATTCTCCGCGAGATTGCGCTGAGCCATAAGTTGGTTTTACAAAACCCAGCGCCGATGGTCCTTTTTGCTGGATTTGGGGCGGATTCTCTTGATTTCGAAATTCGCGTGATATTGCGCGATGTCAATTGGATCATGAATGTTAAGAATGAGTTCAACCATCTTATCGCCGAACGCTTTGTCGCCGAGGGCATCGAGATCCCCTTTGCCCAGCGGGATATTTGGATCCGTAATCCCGAAGCGCTACGCGACGTGGCCAAGGAACCGCCTGCAACAGGCACATAATTCTTCTATCTCTCTGGCATGCTAAAGCTCTGGACAGGCACACCCGAAGGCCGCATGGTGTAGCGATGCGTTTTCTCAGCACCCCCAGCAAGGCCAGCTATGATGTCGTGATCATCGGCGGCGCGATCATGGGATCTGCGACGGCGTGGTTTCTAGCGACCAATCCCGACTTTAATGGGTCCGTTTTGGTGGTCGAGCGGGACCCGAGCTACGGGGCCTGTTCGACGGCGCATACGAATTCCTGTATGCGCCAGCAATTCTCGACCGAGCTCAACGTCAAGATCAGCCAATATGCGGCGACATTCGTCAAGAACCTGCGCACCCATATGGGCGGCGATACGCGCGTGCCCACGCTAGAGATCAACAACTTTGGCTATATGTACCTGGCGCAGACGCCGCGCGCCGCCGAAGTCCTGCGTGAAAACCAGCGCGTTCAGGTTGCCGCAGGCGCAGAAACGCGGCTTATGCAACCAGATGAAATCCGCGCGCGCTACCCGTTTTACAATTTGGACGACATCCTTCTGGGGTCAATCAATACGGTTGATGAGGGCTATTGGGACGGTGCGGCGGTCTTTGATTGGTGGATGCGCCAAGCGCAAGAGCGCGGAATTGAATACGTCTCTGGCGAGGTTGTGGCGCTGCACCGCCAAGGAAGCCGCCTTACGCATGTGACATTATCCGACGGCACGCGCGTAGCCTGCGGGCATGTGGTGAACGCATCAGGCCCCCGCGCTGCGCGCACCGCCGCAATGGCAGACATCGCTTTGCCCGTTGAGCCACGCAAGCGCTACACCTATGTTTTCAAAACGGAAACGCCGCTCGACCGGGCCTTGCCCTTGACCATTGATCCTTCAGGTGTCCATGTGCGCGAAGTGAGCGGCGGCGTCTACCAGGCTGGGGGTCATACCGAATACGACCCGGCGGTCGCCTTTGATGATTTTCAGATGGACCCGGATTTCTGGCAAGAGCATGTCTGGCCGACCATCGCAGCCCGCATCCCGGCATTCGAGGCTGTAAAGGTGATTTCCGAATGGGCCGGGCATTATGCGATGAATACGTTCGATCACAATGCCATACTGGGTCCGCACCCAGAGGTGGAGAACTTCATTTTCCTAAACGGCTTTTCTGGTCATGGATTGCAGCAATCCCCGGCAATGGGGCGCGGCACCGCCGAATGGCTGACCTATGGGACTTATAGAACGCTTGACCTACGCCCCTTTCACTATGAACGCGTCCTCGAACACCGCCCAATCATTGAATTGGCCGTGATATAGCTAGGGATACTAGAGCGTGTCCGTCTTGACCGGATTCAGGATTCCCTTGCGACCTGAGCTGTGA